>JAGRHX010000494.1:0-11263 GCA_020444775.1 Gammaproteobacteria bacterium | reverse complement strand
GGATCGGCTCCGGACCGAAGGCCGAGAACAGCGGGCAGTAGACGCTGCCGTTCTTGAGGGTGCCGAGCGCGGTGACGTACAGCTCGGGGTGGCGGCCGAGCAGGGTGCAGACCCGGTCGCCCTTGCCCACCCCCAGGCCGCGGAGCAGATTGGCGAAGCGATTGGTCTGCGCGCGTAGCGTGGCGTAGCTGATGTCCCGTGGCGTGCCGTCACGGGCAAGGCAACGCAGCGCCACGCGTTCAGCGCTCGCGCCGCAGGCATGCCGATCGACCGCCTCGTGGGCGATGTTCAGCCCGCCGCCCGGTAGCCCGTTCAGCATCTGGCGTGCCTGTGACCAGTCGAAGCCGGCCCGCGCCCGCTCGTAGTCGAGCATGTTCGGCGCAACGCCCGTGGCGCGCGCCGGTGGCGCCTTGCGGATCACCTCGAAGCTCATCGCCTCTCCCGCCGCGAAATGCTCTCTCGTTGTCCCGCACACTACCGGCTGGCCGCCGACTCACCTTGATGAAGGTCAAGGTCGGCCAACGGGGATTTGGTCGTGATGCCTGGAATGGCTCACGATGAACGGGCCAACGGTGCGCTGGCCAATCACGGCCCGGGTCGAGCTCGGCATGGTAGATGCACGTCGATCGGGCATCCTTCAGCGCCCATCCAGCAGCGCAGTCCAGAGAATCGCGGATCGAGCAGCGATGAGCATCAGAAACCTGAACCATCTGTTGAAGCCGAAATCGGTTGCCCTCATCGGCGCCAGCAAGACGCCGGGCTCGGTGGGCGCGGTGCTGGCCCGGAACCTCTTCAAGAGCGGTTTCGACGGCCCGGTGATGCCGGTCAATCCGCGGCATCAGGCGATCGAGGGTGTGCTGACCTACCCGGATATCGAGTCGCTACCGGTGGCCCCGGATCTGGTGGTGGTGAGCACACCGCCGGACAGCGTGCCAGGCATCATCGCCGCGGCGGCCGCCCGCGGCAGTCGGGCCGCGGTGGTGATCACGGCCGGCTTCGCTGAGCTGGCCGATACGCGCGGCGCCACCCTGCAGCAGGCGCTACTGGACGCGGCGCGGCCGTCGCTGTTGCGCGTGGTGGGGCCGAACTGCGTAGGGCTGATGGTGCCGGGGCTGGGTCTCAACGCCAGCTTCGCGCATCTGTCGCCACGCCCCGGCACGGTGGCCTTCGTTGCCCAGTCCGGCGCGGTGCTGACCTCGGTGATCGACTGGGCGGAGACCCGTGGCATCGGTTTCTCGCATCTGGTCTCGCTCGGCGACATGTGCGACGTGGACTTCGGCGATCTGCTCGACTACCTGGCCAACGATCCCGGCACGCGGGCGATCCTGCTGTACATCGAAGCGGTCAGCGACGCGCGTAAGTTCATGTCGGCCGGGCGCGCCGCGGCTCGCATGAAGCCGGTGATCGTGGTCAAGGCCGGACGCCATGCCGAGGGCGCGCGCGCCGCGGCCTCGCACACCGGCGCCCTGGCCGGCAGCGATGCCATCTACGACGCCGCGTTCCGACGCGCCGGCATGCTCCGGGTCGTGGGGCTGGACGAGCTGTTCGATGCGGTCGAGACGCTCGCGCGTGGCGCTTCGCCGGCGGGCGATCGTCTGGCCATCCTGACCAACGGCGGCGGCATGGGGGTGATGGCGACCGATGCCCTGATCGACGCCGGCGGCCATCTCGCCGAGCTGTCCGAGCAGAGCCTGCAGCGCCTCGATGCGGTGCTGCCACCGACCTGGTCACGGGCCAATCCGGTCGACATCATCGGTGACGCCGACGGGGCACGCTACCAGGCGGCCCTGGAGGTGCTGCTCGAGGACGACAACGCGGATGCGCTTCTGGTGCTCAACTGCCCGGTGGCGGTTGCCTCGTCGGCGGACGCGGCCGACGCGGTGGCCCAGACCCTGGCCCGCCATCCGCGTCGCACGCTGCTCACCAGCTGGGTAGGGGATCACACCGCGATCGAGTCCAGACGGCGGCTGGCGGAACGGCGCATCCCGACCTACGAAACCCCGACCCAGGCGGTGCGGGCCTTCATGCACATGGTCAACTACCGGCGCAATCAGGAGCTGCTGATGGAGACGCCGGCCTCGATCCCGGAGCAGTTCGTGCCGGACCTGGGGCAGGCACGGGCGGTCATGGACAAGGCCCTGGCCGAGCAGCGCGAGTGGCTCTCCGAGCCCGAGGCCAAGGCGGTGCTGGCCGCCTACCACGTGCCGGTGACCGAGACCCGGATCGCTGGCGACGCGCAGCAGGCCGCCCAGCTGGCGAGCCGCATCGGTGGCATGGTGGCGCTCAAGATCCTGTCTCCGGACATCCTGCACAAGAGCGATGTCGGTGGTGTCGCGCTCGACCTGCCGGGGCCGGCCGCGGTTCGGGACGCGGCCGAGTCCATGCTCGCGCGGATCCGCGCGCAACTGCCCCAGGCGCGCATCGAGGGTTTCAGCGTGCAGCCCATGTTCAGTCGACCGGGGAGCTTCGAGCTGTTGCTCGGGGTGACCTGTGACGCGCGATTCGGTCCCTGCATCCTGTTCGGGCAGGGCGGCACCGCGGTCGAGCTGGTCGACGACAAGGCCCTGAGCCTGCCACCGCTGAACATGCATCTGGCGCGTGAGCTGGTCTCCCGCACCCGGGTCTGGCGATTGTTGAAGGGCTATCGCAATCGACCGCCGGCGAGCATCGATGCCATCGCCTTGACCCTGGTGAAGATCTCACAGCTCATCGTCGATCTGGACGAGGTCGTCGAGCTGGACATCAACCCGTTGCTCGCCGACGAATATGGGGTGATCGCCCTGGATGCGCGTATCCGACTGGCGCCGGCCAGCGGCACCCAGGGCTCGCGTCTGGCCATCCGACCCTATCCGCGTGAGCTGGAGGAACGCATCGAGCTCGCCGATGGCCGGGTGCTGTTGCTGCGCCCGGTGCTGCCCGAGGACGAGCCCGCGTTGCGCGCCGGCTTCGCGCGGCTCACCCCGGAAGAAGTGCGACTGCGCTTCTTCGTGCCGATGAAGACCCTTGGTCACGTGCAGGCGGCGCGCTTCACCCAGATCGACTACGACCGGGAGATGGCGCTCGTCATCACCGATCCGGGCATCGCCGGTGAGTCGGAGATCTACGGGGTGGTGCGGATCTCTGCGGACTCCGACAACGAGCGCGCCGAATACGCGGTGATAGTACGCGGCGACATGACCGGCATGGGTCTCGGCATCTTGCTGATGCGCCGGATCATCGACCATGCCCGCAAGCGTGGTATCGGTGAGATCTTCGGCGACGTGCTGCGCGAGAACACCACCATGCTGCGTCTGTGCGAGTTCCTCGGCTTCAGCCGGTCCCTGCCGCCGGACGATCCGGGGGTGGTCAGGGTGACCTTGAAGCTGCGTGAGTGATGACCGACACGCCCAACACCGACGAGCGCCGCGCCGTGGGTGACGGGCGAGCCCATGCGCCGCTGTTTCGCTGTGCGTGCCGGCGCCGGCTCAGTTGCCGTCGGCGCACGCGCCCGGCAGGACCTCGGCCTGGTCGTCCCGGTGCGCCGCTGGCCCGCCTGCCAGCTGGATGAGCGCCGGCATGTCACGGATCTCGATGGCACGCCGCTCGACGTGCAGCACGCCATCGTGCTGGAAACGTGTGAATTGACGACTGACGGTCTCCATCGCCAGCCCCAGATAGCTCGCGATCTCGTCCCTGGACATGCTCAGCTGAAAGCGCCTGGCGGACAAGCCGCGTCGCGCGTGGCGGGCCGACAGCGACAACAAGAAGGCCGCGACACGCTCGGTCGCGCCGGCGGTGCCGAGCAGCAACATCAGTGATTGCATGCGAACGATCTCGGCGCTGAGCATGCGCCGCATTGCCCGCGCGAACAGCGGCGAATCACGTAGCACGCCCGGCCAGCCGAGCACCGGCAGGTGACAGACCGAGGCCGTCTCCAGCGCCTGCACGCGGCAGCCGTGCAGGCCACTGCTCAAACCGTCCAGGCCGAGCACGTCTCCCGGCAGGTGAAAGCCGGTAATCTGCTCGCGTCCGTCGCCGCTGGTCATGCTGGCCTTGAAGGACCCTGACCGCACCACGAACAGCGTCTGGTAGTCGGCACCCTGCTCGAGCAGCACGCTGCCACGGGTCAGTATGCGGGTGTGGGTCGGACGCGTCTCGAGCTCGGGCAGGAGCAGGTGCGGCGCGCAGCACTGGGCGATGCTGCAGGTGCCACAAGCGCTCGAGGCCCGTGCCAGGCGTTTGCCGTGCTGGTGATGTTCGTTAGCCGACTGCGAGCTGCGATCGGTCGGTACACCGGCCGGCGCGGTATGAGGGTTCGGCATCGGGCTGATCTCCTGCGCTACGTGTCTCGGTCTGGTGCCCCCGGGCAGAGGCTCCGGCCTCCCGGCTCTTTCGTAGGTGGCCGGGTCGGGCCGCGGATGACGCGGATCGACAGATCCGGTCCGAGGCCATGGTCAGTATTGGTATTTGTACGGTCGGGCAGAATCCCGGGGATCCGGGATTCGGTGGGCCGGATCCAATGAGCCCGAGCGGCGCGAGCCGTTGCGATCGTCGCGATCAGCGTGCGGTTGCCGGACACCGGTGACGCAGACGCCGCTCGCGCCTCGAGATACGCGCTGAGGGTCGAGGCTTACTGATTGCCGGCCACTCGGTTACCGGGAACCCGGGATGCTCCGGGTGGGTGCGCAGCGCGAAACTGAAGCGCGAAACTGATCGGTGGGCATCGAGACGGACATCGTAATCACGATCTCGCAACGGATTCGGCATCGGACCGCAAGGTTGATGCAGGCAGACACGGCCATTCGTAGAGCCGTGCATTCGGACAGCGACGTGGACGCGGGGGTGACCCGCTCAGGCCGCAGGCGGAGAACGCCTACGCGTACACGTCACGGAATCCTCAGAGTCGACGCGATGAGCACAGCATCGGACAACACGCCAGAGCCCGCGCAGCCACCTACCGGTCCACTGGAGCGATTCCCGGTGATTGCCGTCGGCGGCTCGGCTGGCGCGCTGGTCGGCTTTCAGACCCTGCTCGCGAATCTGCCGGCGCAGGCGCCGATGGCGGTGGTCATCCTCAGCCACCAGAGCGCCGAGCGACCCAGCCTGCTCGGTGACATCCTGGCCGGTGCCTGCGCGATGCCGATCAAGGCGGTGGAGGAGGGGGAGACACCCGTCTGTGGTCAGGTCTACGTGGCGCCGGCAGGACGCCATCTTGGCATCCATCAAGGCCGTTTTCGTCTCGAGGCGCCGGTACGCCGGGGCCACACGCCGCTGCCGGTCGACTACTTCATGCGCGCGCTCGCCGAGGATCTGGGCGAGCGGGCGGTGGGGGTGGTGCTGTCCGGGATGGGCTCTGACGGCACGCTGGGTCTGGCCGCGATTCAGCACGCGGCCGGCCTGACCCTGGCGCAGTCACCCGAGGAGGCCGAGTTCGGCTCGATGCCGGCCAGCGCAATCGCTGCCGGCGTGGTCGATTTCGTGCTGTCCGCGCAAGACATGGCGCGGCGTCTGCTGGCCCTGGTCGAGCACCATCTGTCGGTGCCTCGACAGACCTCGGAGAATGGCTTGCAGCGTGCCATGGAACTGGTCGCGGCGCACACCGGCCAGGACTTCTCGTCCTACAAGCGTGGCACCCTCGAGCGGCGTATCCAGCGTCGGTTACACCTGCACGGATATTCGACGGTGGCCGACTACGTGGCCGGACTTGCTGATGATCCCGACGAGCTCGAGGCCCTGCGACGCGATTGGCTGATCGGGGTGAGCAGCTTCTTTCGTGACCCGGAAGCCTTCGACGCTCTGGAGGGCGCCCTGCAGGCCAAGCTGCGTGATTGGCCGGCGGAGCGCGAGCTGCGGATCTGGGTGCCCGGCTGCGCGACCGGTGAGGAAGCCTACTCGGTGGCCATCCTGCTGCTGGATCTCATCGAGCGGCTGGGCAAGCCGGTCGAGCTGCGTGTCTTCGCCACCGATCTGGATGAGCTGGCGATAGACCGGGCGCGTCTGGGACGCTTTCCGCAGGGTGTCGTCAGCGACCTGAGCAACGATCGGCTGCAACGCTACTTCGTCGCGGACGACCACCATCGGGTGGTGCGCAAGCACGTTCGTGAGCGGGTCGTTTTTGCTACCCAGAATGTGCTCAGTGACCCGCCCTTCACCCGAATCGATCTGATCTCGTGTCGCAACCTGCTCATCTACCTGCAGCGTCCCGCTCAGCTGCGGGTGCTGAAACTGTTCCACTATAGCTTGAATGCCGAGGGGCTGTTGTTCCTGGGCCGCTCCGAGACCTTGTGGGGTGCCGATGAGCTCTACACCGTGGTCGATCGCGACATGAAGCTGTTCCGGCGCAAGCTGGTCGAGCGGCCGGCGATAACGCCCGTCGATTGGAACATCATCGCCCGCGATGCCACGCCGGGCCCGATTCCGCGCGAGACGAGTCGGGTGGAGAGCCCGGACCTCGCCGAGCTGATGCGACGCGAGCTGGTCGACCGCTATGCGCCGCCGGCGCTGATCATCGACGATAGGGGCGACATCGAGCACATCCACGGCCGTACCGGCGATTTCCTGGAGCCGGCGCCGGGTCAGCCGAGCATGAATCTGCTCGACATGGCACGCAGCGGACTGCGCGCGCCGTTGGCCAGCGCGTTGCAGGAGATCGTGCGTGGCAGCAGTCGTTCGGTGATACGTGACGCCCAGGTGCACATGCACGGCGCGCAGCGCAGGGTGCACGTTCGAATCCGTCGGCTGCGAGCTGGAGCTGGCGAGCCGTCGGGGTCGCCACGTACGCTGTTCCTGGTCACCTTCGAGACCCCGCACCGGCGGACTCAGCACGACCAGAACGACTTGCTGGTCACGCGCGAGAGCACGGTCGACGAGCGCGTGATGCAGCTCGAAGGCCAGCTACGGGCAATGCGTGAGGATCACCAGAGCGTGGTCGAGGCCCTGCAGGCCAGCAACGAGGAGCTCGCTTCGGCCAACGAGGAGGTGCAGTCGGTCAACGAGGAGCTGCAGAGTACCAACGAGGAGCTGCAAAGCGCGAAGGAGGAGACCCAGTCTCTCAACGAGGAGCTGCAGACGGTCAACGCGGAACTCGAGTCCAAGGTCGCCAATCTGGTCCAGGCCAACGACGATCTGCGCAATCTGATGGACAGCGCGGGAGTCGGCATGGTGTTCACCGACGAGCGCTTGCGTATCAAGAGATTTACACCCGAGGCGCGTAACGTGGTGCCACTGATCGCCTCGGACGTCGGGCGACCATTGAGTGATATCACCACCTCTCTTGAATACCCCGGGCTGCTGACCGATGCTGAGTCCGTGCTGCGCTCACTGACGCCGCGGGAAAACGAGGTGGGGACCCGGTCGGGCTCCTGGTACTCGGTGCAGATCCGACCCTACCGGACCTCGCTGAACACCATAGACGGGGTCTCGATCTCCTTCGTCGACATCAGTCGGGCCAAGCGAGCGGAGCAGGTCGCGCAGACCGCGCTGCAGGTCGAGATCGAGATTCTCGACGCAATGCAGCAGCCGTTCCTGGTGCTTGACCGAGCGTTCGATGTGGTGCGTGCCAACCGCGCCTTCTGCAGTTGTTTCGGGCTCGATCCGAAGCCGCAGGGCACGCAGTCGTTGTTCTCCGTGGCCGGTGGGCGCTGGAATGACGTAGCACTGCGTCAGTGGTTGGCGGAGCTGCCCGACGCAGCACAGGTGCGGCAGAGATTCAGCCTTCGCTACCGTTTCGACGGTAGCGGCGAGCGCTTGCTGCGGCTGCAGGCCACACGTATAGGTGGCACCAGCGCCGATGGCACGGGGCTGGTGCTGCTGTCCATCGAAGACCCGACCGATCCGCAGCCAGGTGATTGAGGCGAGTGGAGCAAGACTGGAAGTCCAAGGATTATCTGCAAGGCCTGCGGGCCAGGGCCCTGGATCGATTGCAGGGCGAGGGCAGCGTGCCGTCGTCATCGCTGGACGGGCCGGCGTTACGGCACGGCAGCGCCCTGCTGCACGAGTTGAACGTGCAACGGATCGAGCTCGAGCTGCAGAACGAGGAGCTGCGGGAGGCCTACGCGCAGCTGCAGGCCAGCACCGATGCCCTGAGGCGTTCGGAAGGACGCTACCGGGATCTGTTCGAGCTCTCGCCCAGCGGTTACGTGCGGCTCGACGAGACCGGCCGCGTGGTCGAAGTCAACAGACGTATGACAACGCTGCTGGGCTTGGGTCGTGACCAGGTCAACGGGCGGCGTTTCACCGACTTCGTCTCTGCCCACAGTCAGGACAGCTACCACCTGCATTACCAGGCCTTGCTGCACGGCTCGGTGCCCGGTCCGGTTCACGTGCAGCTGCGCTGCGCCGATGGCGTGCTGCGCGATGCCGAGCTGAGCGGTGCCCGGGTGGACGGCGACAGCCGTGGCGTGCATCTGGCCGTGCTCGACGTCACCGACCAACAGCGTGCGGAATCGCAACGTTTCGAGAGCGAACGGCAGCGCCGGCTGATGGCCGATGCGTTGCCATTGGCGGTGTGTTACCTGGGTGTAGACGGTCGCGTGCGATTCAGCAATGCGGCCTTCAGACGGTTGTTCGAATCACCCTATTCGGCGGTGGAGGGGCGTGCCGTTCACGATGCGCTGAGCGAGGCCGTGTACGGCAGCCTGCGCGATCAAATACGCAGCGCCCTGCGCGGCGAGTCGACTCGTTTCGAGGGCGATCTGGAGCTGCCCTTGGAACGCAAGCGGAACATGTCCGTGCTGTTCGCGCCCGATCGCGATCCACGGGACAAGAGCGTGCATGGGCTCTACATGTTGTTCGATGATCGGACCGAGCTCGAGGCGGTGCGCAGCGGTTTGCGCCGTGCCGCGGCCCAGGCGGCGCTGGCCGAGGAGCGTGAGCGCAGGGCCTTGGCCGCGGATCTGCATGACGACACCGGCCAGCTCCTGGCGCTTGCGTCAATCAAGCTGGCGGCCCTGCAAGAGCGAGTCGCCGATGACGACGTGCGGGCCATGGTCGCGGAGCTGAGTGAGCTGGTCGGCGATGCGCGCAAGAGCGCGATGTCCTTGTGCTTCGAGCTGACCGTGCCCCAGCACTATGGCAACGACCTGCCCGATACGCTCGAGTGGGTGGCCGAAACGGTAGCGAAGCGCTATGGCATACGCGTGGACGTGGAGCGCCGCGGGGTGGTGCCGCGTTTCGATGATGCGACAACGGTCACCCTGGCGCGCGCCCTGCGCGAGCTGCTGATCAACGCGGCCAAGCACTCCGGCGTGCGGCGGGCGTCGGTGACCGTGCGCGGAGATCCTTCGCAGGTGAGCGTGATCGTTGCCGATGCGGGGATCGGGTTCGACCCGCGTGTGTCGACGTCCGGTGGCATAGGGCTCAAGCTCGTGATCGAGCGTATCGAGTCCCTGGGTGGTCGGGTAAGTATCGAATCCAGCGCCCGCCAGGGCACCATGGCATCGATCTCGGTGCCTGCAGGCAAAGGGGGACACGCGTGAGCATACGGGTACTGCTGGTGGACGACCATCAGATGGTTCGGGAAGGGCTACGCGCGGTGCTGGAGCGGGACGAGCCGCGCTACGCGGTGGTGGGTGAGGCGTCCAGCGGGCGTGAGGCGGTGCGTCTGGCCCGCAGCCTGCAGCCCGACGTGATCGTCATGGATGTGGCCATGAACGATCTGAACGGTATCGAGGCGACGCGTCAGATCTGCGCGGCTGAGGGTGCCGCGCCGGTGGTTGCGCTGTCGAGCTACGCCGATCGACGCAGCGTCAAGGCAATCCTCGGAGCGGGAGCCTCGGGCTATGTGCTGAAGGCGAATGCTTATGCCGAGCTCCGTCAGGCCATCGAGGCGGCGGTCGCCGGACGCAAGTATCTGTGCTCGGATGTCACCAACGACATCATCGAGACCGCGCTGGAGGGCGGCCGTGGTGGTGGCGTGAGTGCCTATGACCTGCTCGGTGCCCGCGAGCTCGAGGTGCTGCAGTTGCTCGCCGAGGGCCTGACCTCGGCGGAGATCGCGAAGCGCATGAGTGTCGCGGTCAGCACGGTCGAGACGCACCGGCGCAACATCATGAAGAAGCTCGACATCCACAGCGTCGCCGAGCTGACCAAGTATGCGATCCGTGAGGGCATCAGCTCGCTGGAGCCGAGCTTGCCCGACGATCCGGCTTCAGACGTCGGCGCCCAGCAGTGACAGCGCGTTCAGCGCCGGTGGGAAGCCGGCGTAGGGCGCGGTCTGCATGATCACCTCGATGACCTCGGCGCGTTGCAGGTCGTTGTTCTCGGCCGATTGCGCGAACTTGCGAAGCTGTGAGTCGAGCTCGAGCGCGGTGAAGGCCGCCACCGAGCAGATGAAGCGCTGCCGGCGGCTGAGCCCCGGTCGATTCCAGAGCACGCCGTAACCGTAGCGAATCGCCAGCTTGTACAGCTCACCGCTGGTCGGGTGGTCGGGCGCCGCATACCCTTGGGTGCTGCGCTCGCCGTGCAGCTCGCTCATCTTCGCCGCACCGAGTGCCGCCAGACTGTCCGGCAGTGGCGCGGCTTTGGCCGGTGAGGCCATACCCTGCGCCTCGAATACCTCGGCGGCCAGACGCAGCGCGTCCTCGGCGGTGGGAAATCCCGCGTACAGGCCGGCTTGGATGAATGTCTCGCGAATCGCGTCGGGCCCCAGGCCGAGGCGCAACGCGGCCTGGCAATAGGCCGGTATAAGCCGCTGGCGTTGCCGTGCACCGAGCGCCGCCAGCGTCGCGACCATGCGATCGGTCAGCGGCAGTCCCTCTCGGCACCAGATCGCACCGAAGAACAGCTCGTCGCTGAGATCCGGGTAGCCGGGCGCGGGCGCGCCGTGCACGTCGTCGCCTATACCCAGACGGATGCGCAAGGCGCGTCCGCGGGCTCGCAGGTTGGCGCGCTCGGCGCTGTCTGCCGGGGGAACGGTCATCACGGAGATCTCCTTGGGCGAACTTCAAGCAGCAGGGGGCAAACGCGGCGCGGCTGGGGCAGATTCGTTGCGGCCGGCCGCAATCGGCGTCATCGGGCCCGTGCCCCGCCGTGCAAGCATAACCCGCGGCGGCTTGCGCAGGCCCGCACGTGACGAGTGGCTTGTCCTGCGACAGCGCCGGCGGCTAGCCTAGCAAACCGGGCGAGCGGTCGGTCGTCGAGTCGCAGGGATGCCAACCGACACGCGATGATGCGCTCCAGGGATGGGACACACCAGGGATCGGGCGGTCCGGAATGCACCGGATCTCGCTGAACAGCTCGTTTGCACGCCGTGTCCAGGTCCCCGAGAACGATGATTGCCGCCATT
>JAGRHX010000493.1 GCA_020444775.1 Gammaproteobacteria bacterium | reverse complement strand
TGATCTGCTCGTCAAAGCCGATCGGATGCTGATGGCTTTCGGCGTCGAGGGGCGCGTCCCCTATCTGGATCACCGCGTGGTCGAGTTCGGTTTGTCATTACCCGATACCTTCAAGGTATCCAGTCGCCGGGGAAAGCTGCTGCAGCGGGCATGGTGCGAGTCCAGGTTGCCCGCGTCGCTGGTGCACGCGCGCAAGCAAGGCTTCACCGTGCCCATAGGGGAGTGGCTGCGCAGCGCCGACATGCAGTGGTTGCGACGATCCCTTGCGGAGCACCGCATGGTTCGTCAGTGGTGTCGGGTTTCCGGTGTCGAGATGCTCTATCGCTGTCTGCATCGGCCCGGACGAGTCGGTATGCGAGCGGTGAACGCCATCTGGGCGCTGTTGCAGCTTGCTTTGTGGTACGAGATTTTCGTCGCCCGGCACGGTCTGCGGCCGGATCCTGCCGAGCCTTTGCAGTCCTGGTTCGCGAACTGAGCCACGACCGCGCGCCGAGAGTGACGGGAACCCGGTCCGGTCGACAGGCTGTTCAGCCGCCGTGTTCGCACGCTCTGGCCACCAGCAGCGTGACGTCGTCGTCGGCCGCACCCAGGCCGCGCTGCCGCTCGAATCCCGAGAGGACACCGTCGCGAACCTCGATTGCGTTGTTTCGAGGTAGTGCACGTAGCTGCGAGTGCAGGAAGTCCCAGCCCAGCAGATTGCCGTCAGTGTCGCGCGCCTCGGTGATCCCATCCGTGTATAGCACCAGCAGGTCGCCCGGATGCCACGACAAGCTGATCGTGGAAAATGTCGACTCCTCGTGAGTCAGGGCGCCGAGTATGGGATCGAGCGGTTCGAGCGCCTCGAGCTTGCCATCGGTCCTGTAGACAAGACCCGGTGGATGGCCGGCATTGGCGTAGGTGATGCGACCGTGCTGAGGTTCTATCAACACGCAACAGCAGGACATGAGCAACTGGTACAGGGAGAGATCGAGGGTCTGTCGGATCACCCGCATCAGTTGGTCCGGGCGATCGCGTAGCTCGACCTGGGTCCGTAAAGCGCTCTTGACCATGGAGACGAACAGGCTGGCGTAGAAGCCATGTCCTGTGACGTCGCAGATCACCAGCACCATTCGACCGTCGCCCAGCTCCAGGTAATCATAAAAATCGCCGCCGACTTCGTGCGCAGGCTCACAGTAGCCGGCCAGCTGTGTATGTGGGTCATCGAACTCGGCCGGTGGCAGCATGCCCATCTGGATCTCACGTGCCCGTGCCAGGTCCTGCTGCCAGCGGGTCTGGGCAAGGCGTAGCTCGACCTCGGCGCGCACGTTCTCACGCAGCTTGGTGGTGAGCAGCTTGAACACGCAGCTGGAGACGCTGGGGTAGCTGGTCAGCACGCGCTGGAACTCGGAACGCTCCCACCGCAACAAGCTCACCTCGTCGATGGCTATGGCGGTCGCGCTGCGGGGCTTGTCGTCGATCAGGGCGAACTCGCCCACGCATTGGCCGGGGGAGCGCTCCAGCAGGGTCATGCCGTCCACTTCGAGGCGCAGCGTGCCGGTGCAGATGATATAGACGGCATCGCCCGCGTCGCCCTCACTGAAGACCCGGCTGCCAGCGGTCAGCACGACTGGTTCCAGGGTTGCGACGATCCGGGTCAGCTCGTCGATGGACACGTCCGAGAACAGATCGCTGCGGGCGAGGATTGCGAGCGTTTCCTCCTGCAAAATCGTCATCCCTGCGCCTCCCGGACGCGGTCGGCGAAGCTCAGCACCTGCTCGGCGAGCTGCTCTCGATCCCTGAGGCTGGTCATGATGCTGTTGCAGACGTGGGTACGCAGCCCGCAACGTCTGGCTATATCTCCCGCAAGCATCGAATCGCTATGATCCAGGATGAAACCGTCGACGAAGTCGGCATAGTGCTCGGCCACCGTTTCCGGATCCACGCGCATACCCAGCTCGTCGAGCATCTTGGCGGTAGGACCCTTGACGGCCTTGCCGGCAACAACTGGTGATACGGCAATGACCGGCACCGGACTGCTACGCAAGGCCTCACGCATGCCGGGAACGGACAGGATGGGATCGATACTTATGAATGGATTCGACGGGCAGACCACGATGGCCCGAAGATCATCGCGGGTCAGAACCTTGGAGACATACGGCGTCATACGTGCCGTCTCGGCGCCAGCGTAGCGAAAGCCGAGCACGCGAGGCTCGCAGCGCTCACGCACGAAATAATGCTGGAACTGCAGCTCACCCCGGTCGCTAAGGACCACGGTTCTGACGGGTTCATCGCTCACCGGGACCAGCGCCGCCTTCACGCCCAGCCGGCTCGTGAACGCCTGGGCGATGCGAGTCGGGGCGTGGCCGGCCGCAAGCCGCCGGGTTCGCTCCACGTGAATGGCCAGATCGCCATCACCGAGGGCGAACCAGTCTTCGCCACCGAGCATGCGCATCGTCGCCATGAAGCTCCAGGTCTCGTCGGCCAGTCCCCAGCCCTTGATGGGGTCGGCACGCCCAGCAAGGGTGTAGAGCACGGTGTCGAAGTCAGGACGAATGGCGAGGCCCAGATGCTCGAAATCGTCTCCAGGGTTGCAGATCACGCACAGCGCATCATCGGCCAGGATCCGATACAGACCGAGCGCGAGCTTGGCCCCGCCGATGCCACCACACAGGGCCAGCACCTCGGGTGACGATGGCTCGGTGGCTTCGTCTCGGTGGTCCGGTGTGCCGTTCACGAGCGGTTCCGGGAGGACAGGGTTTTCAACGGAACAAATCGGCCTGTTTGTCTCGGACCAGAGTGGCGATGCCGACTCCGGGGTTGCCGGCATCGCGATCCTGGTTCGAGGATGCCGGCACGGAGAGACCACGTACCAGCACCACCGGCGTGCCTTCGTCCGCTTCACCCATCAACAGCGCCGCCGCGGCAGCCACCTGATCGGCGTGGCCGACCTGGCTGACCTCCAGCGCCCGACCCTGGCGGTCCGGCAGACCTCGCAGGTCGACCAGCCCTGGAACGCCGAACAGGCCGATGGCCGTGCCGACCGTGCCCAGACGCCAGGCCCGGCCGACGCTATCGGCGATGACGATCCCGGGTAGCGTGCCGAAGCGACGCTCGAGCCCCATGGCGAGATTGCGAGCGGAGGCGTCCGGGTCCAGCGGTAGCAGCAGGACGCGGTTCTCGTTGTTCGGCACGTTGGATCGATCCATCCCGGCATTGGCCATGACGAATCCGTGTCGGGTCTCGACCACGATCAGACCGGGTCGACAGCGAACCACGTCGCGCGATTCGCCGAGAATGATCTCGACCAATCTCGGGTCCTTGTCGGTCTGCTCTGCCAGCGCCAACGCTCTGCGTCCCGGAACGACCTGGTCGAGGTCGACGTAGCGATTCTCGGCCTTGGAGACGATCTTCTGAGCCACCACCAGCACGTCGCCGGGTTTCAGTGCGATGCTGGCGGCAGCCAGCGCGTCGCCCAGCACGGCACTCAGATCGGTGCCGGGTAGAACCTCGGGAATGCCGGGTATCGTGATCAGGGTCAGCGAGCGTGACCGATCGCTCACGGGCGCAGACCCGTTTCGAGCCCCGGTCGGACCAGCGGCTGGCGATTGCCTCGTTCGTATCTGCGCGCCGGAGTTTCCACGATCGGTGCCAGTGGCGCCGCGTTCCAGGCGGAGCGACGCTGCTCGGCGTCGACCTCCGTGTACAGGGTGGTGCGCTGGCGGGGGTTGCGGCCGAGCGCCTGGATGACCGCTTCAATGTGCGCTGGCGGCCACTCCTGGCCATGGTTGGCGCCCGCTGCGCGGGTGATGCTCTCGTTCATCAAGGTGCCGCCGAGATCATTGGCACCCGAGTTCAGGCAAAGCGCGACGCCTTCGCGACCCAGCTTCACCCACGACGTCTGGATGTTCTTGATGTGCGGGTGCAGGACCAGTCTGGAGACCGCATGCATGAGCACGGACTCGCGCAGGGTCGGGCCGCGCCGCGCCCCGCCACGCAGGAAGATGGGCGCCTCGGCGCCGACGAAGGGCAGCGGCACGAACTCGGTGAACCCGCC
>JAGRHX010000492.1 GCA_020444775.1 Gammaproteobacteria bacterium | reverse complement strand
GGCAGCATGCCGTACTCAGCGGTCACCCAGCCTCGACCCTGGCCGCGCAGCCAGCCCGGAACTCGTTCGTTCAGGCTCGCCGTGCACAGCACGCGAGTGTCACCGAACTCGATCAGCACCGATCCCTCCGCATAGCGGGTGAAACCTCGGGTAATTTTGATGGCTCTGAGCTCATCCGGCCGACGGGCACTTGGACGCACTCGATACTCCTTGCGATGGTTGTAGGTGAAGTTCGGGTAGATGGCGGCGCTGCGAGACGTGGCGAATCATTGGCTGGGCCGGACGATCGCAGTCACCGCCACGCCGGTCCGGTTCACGAATTGCGACAGATTAACGATCGGGTAGACGCATTGGCGTACGGAGCGACGCGCGCGCTGTCGATGTCCGTGCCGACGGACTGGCGGGATCGCTCGAACATGGCCGCAGCAGGGTGCTGCGCCGGCCACGGTCGGGCCCCGCATGGCCTATACTATCAGTCCGCATGGCCCGCACCTGGACAATCCCTTGATTCGAAGCATGACCGCCTTCGCGCGCCTTTCCGCGAGCGCCGAATGGGGCGACGCCAGCCTGGAGCTTCGCAGCGTCAACAACCGCTACCTGGACGTGTTCTTCAGGCTGCCCGAAGACGTCCGCGCCGCGGAGCCCGTGCTGCGCGAACGTATAAGCCAACGGCTGGGACGTGGCAAGGTCGATTGCACCTTGAAGCTCGATAAACGCGCCGCAGGTGACAGTCTGCAGCTGGACCTGGAGCAGGCCCGCCGGGTGCTCGCAGCCATCGCAAGTCTACGTGAGCTCGACGACGAGGGCGTGGCGGGCGACGCAAAGCTGGGTCCGGTCGACCCTATAGATGTGCTGCGCTGGCCGGGTGTGGTGCGACAACCCGACACAGGGCAAGACGATCTGTTGCCGGCCATGCGGCAGCTGATGGACAGAGCCCTGGACGAGCTGATCGCGACTCGCGAGCGTGAAGGCGCCAGAATCGACGAGTTCATCCAGAGCCGCTGCGCCGGCATCGACGCGCTGGTCGACGAAGCGGAGCAACGACTGCCATCGGTGATCGCTCAGCAACGACAGCGCCTTCACGACAGGCTCGCGGAGATCCTCGAGCAAGTTGACAAGGATCGTCTCGAGCAGGAACTCGTGCTGTTCTCGAACCGCATCGATGTCGCCGAGGAGCTCGACCGGCTGCGCACGCATGTAAAGGAGGTACGGCGCACGCTCACACAGGACAAGCCGGTAGGCAGACGCCTGGATTTCCTGATGCAAGAGCTCAACCGCGAGGCGAACACACTCGGGTCCAAATCGGTGGACAGCGACATGACCCGCATCAGCGTGGATTTGAAGGTACTCATCGAACAAGTGCGTGAGCAGGTCCAGAACGTCGAATGAGCAACGTGAAGGCCGGGACAGGCACCGTGTTCGTGGTCAGCGCGCCATCCGGTGCGGGCAAGACCAGTCTGGTCCGGAATCTGGTCCGTCTGGACCCGGGACTGCGCCTGTCAGTGTCGCACACCACGCGACCACGACGTGACGGGGAGCAAGACGGTGTCCACTACCATTTCACCGACGACGTCAGCTTCGATTCGATGATTGCCAAGGATGCCTTCCTCGAGCATGCGAAGGTCTATGGCAACCAATACGGGACCGCGCAGTCCAGCGTGGAGTCGATCGCCGCCCAGGGACTGGACGTGGTTCTGGAAATCGACTGGCAGGGCGCCCGCCAGGTGCGGCACCGAATCGGCAACAGTGCCAGTGTGTTCATATTGCCGCCGTCGTTGGAGCAACTGCACGAGCGTCTCGCAACTCGTGGCCAGGACAGCCCGGAGATCATAGCTCGTCGCCTGGCGGCCGCCGCCCAGGACATCGCTCATCACGACGAGTTCGACTATATCGTCGTCAACGATGACTTCGATCTCGCGCTCCGCCAGATCCAGGCCATCGTCAGCGCCGAACGACTGCGACGCCGACGCCAGCTGGTCGCGTTGAGGGGATTGTTACAGCAGCTGCTGGCAGGCGGGAATCAGTCCTGCTGTGCAGTCCAGCCGGGTGCCGATATACTGAAGGATTGACCTCGTTCCGCGGCTGCCCCGGCCAGACCGCGCTCCAACCGCGCGGGCGAGGATCCGGGCGAGAATGAATGCCGCATGTCCGGCACCCCGAGGTCGCCGGCGCCAGCCTACGCCGCGAACCGCGGTGGTGAAGGCAGCCGGCTCTGATGCTTCCCGCGCCGATTCCAGGGGCGCAGAACGAGCGAGATCCGCGGTCAAGACAAGAGGCCGACGGTCACGCCCACCCGATCTACAGACTCATTGAGGGACACGATGGCCCGAATCACCGTAGAAGACTGCATCGAGCAGGTCTCGAACCGCTTCGAGCTGGTCCTGCTCGCGACCAAGCGGGCTCGTCAAATCGCGCGCGGCGCTGCGCCACTGGTGCCTGAGGAGAACGACAAGCCGACCGTAATCGCGCTGCGTGAGATTGCCGAAGGCCGGATCGACAACAGCTATTCCGACGACGTCCAGGAACCCAACCTACTGGCCATAGACACCAGCGACGAGGTCGGGCACTCGCCACTATGACCCGCCCGCATGCCTCGCACCAATGCCCGCGGGCGGCGCATCACCCGGATCCTGCACAGTGGCATGGACCAGTGCTCCTCCGCCGGCAGACCCGATATCGATGACCCCGTCCCTCTGGCCGCCCACGGCAGGACCGGCGGCGCCACCCCGACGGGCATGGGAAGCGTACGTGACTGAGGCACTCGTTCGGACATGTTCGCGATAGAGGACCTCTGTGGATTGACCGACGCCTATCTGCCGCCGGATCAGGTGAAGGAGGTTCATCGCGCCTACGAGTTCGGCGCGCGTGCCCACGAGGGCCAGCGCCGAGCTTCGGGCGAGCCGTATATCTTCCATCCGCTGGAAGTCGCCAAGGTGCTGGCCGAGATGCGCCTGGACCACCAGACCATCGTCGCTGCCCTGTTGCACGACGTCATCGAGGACACCCCGGCCGGGAAGAACGACATCGCCGACGCCTTCGGTGAGGATGTCGCGGAGCTGGTCGACGGCGTGAGCAAGCTCGACCAGATCCGCTTCGAGAGCCGTGCCCAGGCGCAAGCGGAATCATTCCGCAAGATGTTGCTGGCAATGGCCAAGGACCTGCGGGTAATCCTGGTCAAGCTGGCGGATCGCTTGCACAACATGCGCACCCTGGAGGCGCTGGCACCGGAGAAACGGCGCCGGATCGCACGTGAGACGCTCGACGTCTACGCGCCCATCGCGGCCCGGCTCGGTTTGAACAGCATCCGTCTGGAGCTCGAGGACCTGGGTTTCCAGGCCTTGTACCCGATGCGCTTCCGGGTCCTCTCCAACGAGATGAAACGTCTTCGCCGCCACCGCAAGCAGGTGGTGAAGAAGATCGAGACCGCGCTCAAACGCCGACTGCGGCAGGAATCCATACCCGCGCAGGTGCACGGCCGCGAGAAGCATCTTTACAGTCTGTACTGCAAGATGCGCGACAAGCAGGTGTCCTTCTCCGAGGTGCTGGACGTGCACGCCTTCCGGATCATCGTCGACACCGCTGACATGTGCTACCGGGCGCTCGGCGTGGTCCACGGGCTCTACAAGCCGGTGCCCGGTAAGTTCAAGGACTACATCGCGCTGCCCAAGGCGAACGGCTATCAGTCGTTGCATACCGTGTTGTTCGGCCCGTTCAGCTCGCCCATCGAAGTGCAGATACGTACCGCCGACATGCACGCGATCGCCGAATCCGGGATTGCGGCACACTGGCAATACAAGACGGACGATCGCGGCAACAATGCAGCGCACCTGCGCGCCCGGCAATGGCTGACCGAGCTGCTCGACCTGCAGAAGCAGACCGGTGACTCGCTCGAGTTCTTCGAGCACGTCAAGGTGGATCTGTTTCCCAAGGAGGTCTACGTCTTCACCCCGGCCGGTGACATCATGCAGCTGCCACGTGGCTCGACGCCGGTGGACCTGGCCTATGCCGTGCACACGGACGTGGGCAACAAGTGCATCGCCGCGAAGGTCGACGGGCGCTACGCGCCGCTGTCATCGGTGCTGTCGACCGGTCAGAACGTGGAAATCGTCACCGCGCCCTGGGGCCGACCGAACGCCAACTGGCTGAACTTCGTCGTATCCAGCAAGGCACGCTCGAACATTCGTCTGTACCTGAAGAATCTGCGCAGCGAGGAGGCTACCGAGCTCGGCCACCGTCTCCTGTCACAGGCCCTGGCGGCGGAAGGCACCAGTCTGGACGATGTGCCGCAGACGACGCTGGACGGCCTGCTCGCCGAGCTGGAGCTCGATTCGTTGGACGATCTGCTCTCCGAGCTGGGCCTGGGCAAGCGTATCGCGCCCCTGATTGCACGACGGCTGGCTCCATCGGGTCGAAACGAGGAGACCAGCGGCATCGGGGTTCAGAATCTGGTCGGCCAGGCCGGCAACCGGACTGACAATCAGCCGATGTACATCCGCGGCACCGAGGGCATCCTGGTCAGCTTCGCACGCTGTTGTCATCCGGTGCCCGGCGACCCGATCGCTGGATTCATCAGCGCTGGTAAGGGCATCGTCGTACACACCACCTGGTGCAAGAACATCGCCGAGTACGCCGACCGTCCGGAGCGCTGGGTGGACGTGGCTTGGGAAGCAGATCTAGATGCCGAGTTCCCGGTCGAGATCCGCATCGAGGTCACCGACCGCAAGGGGACCCTGGCCACGGTTGCCGCCGCCATCTCCGACCAGGGCGCCAACATCGAGAACGTCAATCTGGAAAGCCGTGACGGCCTCCACTCGACGCTCAATTTCATCATCGCGGTACGCAACCGCGTGCATCTCGCCCGCATCATTCGCAGAGTCAGGACGATTCCCACGGTCTCGCGCATCTACCGTGCGACACGCGGATCGGTCAGACAAAGAATCCGGCTGTCGGAGCGCTGGACAGGAGTACGTCATTGAGCAAACAGATCATCAGCACCGATCGCGCGCCTGCGGCGATAGGCACCTACTCGCAGGCAGTGAAGGCCGGTGACACCCTCTACCTGTCCGGTCAGATTGGGCTCGACCCGTTGAGCATGGAGCTTGCCGAAGGCGCTCGGGAACAGACCCGTCAAATCTTCGCCAACCTGGCCGCGGTGCTTGAGGCCGCCGGTGGCTCCCTGACCGACATCGTCAAGCTCAACGTCTATCTGACCGATCTGGGTGAGTTCGGCACGGTCAACGAGGTGATGAGCGAGTTCTTCGACGAGCCCTACCCGGCGCGGGCAGCGGTCGGCGTACAGGCCCTGCCGAAGGCCGCCGAGGTCGAGATCGAAGGCGTCGCCGTCCTGGCACGCTGAGATCCATGGACCACGGGACACGCCGGACGCTCTGCCGCCAGCCCTGACGATGAACGCCGGCCCGGCCCTGGTCGACCCCATCACCCGACTCAAGGGCGTCGGTCCAAAACTGGCCGAGCGGCTGGATTCGCTTGGCGTGCGACGTGTGCTGGACCTGCTATTCCATCTGCCGCATCGCTACCAGGACCGCACTCGAGTGGTTCCGCTGAGCAGCGCCCGCCCCGGCACCGAGGCGCGGATCTGCGGCGTCGTGAGCAGCGCCGAGATCCGGCTCGGACGCAGACGCTCCCTGCTCGTTCACCTGAGCGACGGTAGCGGCGCAATCACGCTGCGCTTCTTCCACTTTTCCGAAGGCATGCGTCAGAAGTTCCGAAACGGTGCCCGGCTGGCCTGCTTCGGCGAAGTCCGACGCGGGCCGTCCAGCCTGGAGATGGTGCACCCGGAATGCACCTTTCCCGGGCGCGACGGGCTGCTCACCGTCGACGAGCATCTGACGCCCATCTATCCGCTGACCGAGGGCGTGGGTCAGGCGACCCTCAGGAACCTCGTCGACGACGCGCTCGCGATTGCCCGACAGGCCGGCCAGGTGCCGGAGCTCGTGCCACCATCCATCTGTCAGGCCGACGATCTGATGCCTTTGCTGAAGGCCCTGGAGATCGTGCACCGGCCACCGCCGAGCATCCCCGTGGAGCATCTCAACGAACGGGCTCATCCGGCACAGAAGCGACTTGCCTTCGAAGAGTTGCTAGCCCAGCAGCTCACCATGCAACGCTCCCGACAGCGCATTCAACGCTTGGCCGCGCCGCCCGTGGACACACCGAACGCCGATGGTCTGAGCGATCTGGAAAGACATTTTCTGGCCGGTCTGCCCTTCGAACTGACCGCGGCGCAACAGCGGGTCTGTGAGGCCATACGAGCCGATCTACGCCAACCCGTACCGATGCAGAGGCTGGTGCAGGGCGACGTCGGTTCCGGCAAGACCGTGGTCGCGGCATTGAGCGCGTTGCGCACCGTGGAAGCCGGCTACCAGGTCGCCTTCATGGCCCCCACCGAGCTTCTCGCCGAGCAGCATCTTCAGGCCTTCATGCGCTGGCTCGAGCCGTTGGAGATCAAGGTCGAATGGCTATCCGGCAGCCTCAAGTCACGCGCCCGCCGTAGCGCTCTGGAGAACATCGTCACTGGCTATGCCCGGATTTGCGTGGGCACGCACGCACTGTTCCAGGAGGCAGTGGAATTCCGCGAGCTGGGACTCGTGATCATCGACGAGCAGCATCGATTCGGTGTCGGTCAAAGACTGGCGTTGCGCAACAAGGGTCAGGACCACGACCGGTATCCGCACCAGCTCGTCATGACTGCTACCCCGATCCCACGCACCCTGGCCATGACCGCGTACGCCGACATGCACAAGTCAATCATCGACGAGTTGCCGCCCGGCCGTCAGCCGATCGTCACCGCGGTCACCTCGGACGCCCGAAGGGCCGAGGTAATCGAGCGGATCCGACTTGCCTGTGAAGCCGGTCAGCAGGCCTACTGGGTCTGCACCCTGGTCGAGGAGTCCGACAAGCTCGAAGCGCAGGCGGCGATAGCGGCCCACGAACAGCTTGTCGATGCCCTGCCTGGGCTCGCCGTCGGCCTGGTTCACGGGCGCATGCTCCCCTACGAGAAGGATCTGGTCATGGCCGAATTCAAGGCGGGTCGACTACATCTGCTGGTCGCGACCACGGTAATCGAGGTCGGCGTTGACGTGCCCAATGCCAGTCTCATCATCATCGAGAACGCCGAGCGGCTCGGGCTGTCCCAACTACATCAGCTACGCGGCCGGGTCGGGCGTGGCGACAAGCCCAGCGTCTGCCTGTTGATGTACAAGCCGCCGCTCAGCGAGCAGTCTCGAGCGCGCCTGGACATCATGCGTTCGACCACGGATGGCTTCGAGATTGCCGAACGCGATCTTGCGCTGCGCGGGCCCGGCGAGCTACTGGGCACACGTCAGACCGGTCTCACCCAGCTGAAGGTCGCGGACCTGGTGCGCGATGCAGCCCTGTTACCCGCTGTCAACGCGGCCGCCAGCCGGGTCATGCAAGATGCGCCGGACTGCGTAGAAGCCTTGATCGAGCGCTGGATCGGCCCCGCCGAGGTGTTCGTCAACGCCTGAACCGCGCAGTATCTCCTGTAGAATCGCCACCGCGTTCAAATCATCCACAAGCCAGGCCCGGACCGCCCCATGTTCCCGCTCGCGCTTCGACGTTCCAGATTCAACGACTATGCCGCGCTGATGCGGCTCGACCGACCGATCGGCGCGCTGCTGCTGATGTGGCCCACCCTCTGGGCCCTGTGGATGGCCGCAGACGGTGTCCCCGATCTGCACAATCTGCTGGTCTTCACGCTCGGCGTGATGGTGATGCGCGCGGCCGGATGCGTGATCAACGATTTCGCCGATCGGCACGTCGATGGCCATGTGCAGCGCACCCGAAATCGACCACTGGCAACTGGTCGGGTCACCCCGCGCGAGGCGATCACCTTGTTCCTGCTGCTGGGTCTGCTGGCCCTGGCTCTGGTATCGACCACAAACTTGCTGACAATTGCGCTGGCGGTGCCCGGACTGGCGCTCGCCATCAGCTATCCGTTCATGAAGCGCGTCACGCATCTACCACAACTGGTGCTGGGACTGGCGTTCAGCTGGGGGATCCCGATGGCGTACGCGGCCCAGGCCAATGCCATCTCGCCAATCGCCTGGCTGCTGTTACTGGCGAACTTCGTCTGGACCATCGCCTACGACACGATGTATGCCATGGTGGATCGCAATGACGACCGTCGGGTGGGGATCAAATCGCTTGCGGTGCTGCTCGGCGATGCCGACAGGGTGGTCACCGCGATGCTGCAACTGCTGTTTGTCGCCATCATGTTGTGGGTCGGCGCGATGCAGTCGTTGGGTACGAGCTACTATCTCGGTCTTGCCGGCGGCTGCGCGCTGATGGTCTATCAGCAGTATCTGATCCGCGATCGGGAACGGGAAGCCTGCTTTCGCGCCTTTCTCAACAACAACTGGGTCGGCGCCATGATCTTCGCCGGTCTGATCGTCGCTTACTGACGACGGGCCTCGCGCATGCCTCAGTCCAGACTGGTGAGCCTGGCCCGTGCCGAATAGGGGATACCGCGAAGGTGCTCGGGGCTCAATCTCACCGCTCCCTCGTAGACGATGCGCCACTGGCCGTCGATATCCTTGCGCCAATACTGACGTTTCTGACTTTCCTGCGCGAAGTTGTCACTTCGGTAGTCCTGCTCGAAGCTCGCGACCACCATGTCGTGTTCGCCGGGATACCGGTACAGACTCAGGCGTTTGACGCCGACACGGATGTACTTCTTCTGGCCGTTGACGCGCGCCTTGTACGCCAGCCAGCTGGACTGGTCATAGCCACCAGTCTCGAAGCTCGATGCATAGTGACGCGCATAGCGTCTCTGATCCCGGCTCTCCCAGTCGGTCCGCCAGTCTTCGATTCTCTTGACCCATTCCCGTCGCTGTCGTTGGATGTCGTCGGGACTCACCCAGTTGAGCGTGTCGGCGATGATCACCGGCATCTCCAAGGTATTCTGGATACGCAGCAGGTCGGACAGGTGCTCGTTGGACAAGGCCATGCAGCCATCACTGGCGCGTGGCGGGCGGGCATAGGTATCACTAGGCACACCGTGTATCCAGATACCGTACCCGGTACGTCCCAGACGCATATCCCATTCGTTGGGGTAGTTCACCGGTAGCGCACCGACACCGTAAAAGTCCGGTAAGGTATCGGCCTTGATCCGAGCGGTGACGAAGTACACGCCGACGGGCGTGCGCTGGTCGCCCTCTCGATCCTTTCGAGCGCCCTTCTTGCCAATCGACACGTAGTGGTCACGGGTCAAGCGCAGCCCCTGAGGGCCCCGTTCGAAGAGCAGTAAGCGAGACGCCTGCGCGTCCACGACGATCGCGTGTCGGACGTCATCAGCTGCCTTGATCAGCACATCGGGCAGGGCATTGGCAGGCATCGCTCGAGCCTGACGCTCGTTCAGGACATAACGCGAGCGTACCAGCGCTTCTTGACGCAACGCTCGGAGCTGAGCCTGGGCCTGGGCGATGCTCAGCTCGGGACCACGACCAGCCAGCGTTTGCAGCGCGTCCGCATAGACCAGCTGCGCGAGCTGGAAATACGGCTTGGACTTGATGATTGGCTCGAGCACGCGCTGAGCCCCGAGGGCGTCGCCGCTGGCCATCTTGCGTAATGCGCTCACGACCGCCAGCTCAGCGTCATCCAGCGTCGGTTCCGCGTGAACAGATGGCAACACCAGGGCGAACAGTCCGAGGATGATACCGATGCACCTCAACGCCGTAGGGCTGTTGCGCGCGCGAGCGTCGATCGAGCAAGCCATCAGTTGATTTTTTCGGTGGTCGTTTCACTGGTTATCCGCCACCCATCAGAGCGTCGGATCAGCCCGATCCGCTTCCGCACACGGTCCTGATAGGTATTGGATTCATATCTCTGCACGAGTTCGACCACGGCTCGCTCGCCATCATTGCGCACGACCTCGGGCTCGAACAGCTGAACCTTGATGAAGCTCGGGGCGCTCAGACGTTGGTCACGAAGCTGCTCCCAGCTACGCCGCGATCGACCTTCCGGCGGCGCGAAGCTGCCGTCGTAGAAAGACAGATAATCGCCGACCGCTTGTCTGGACCAGGCTTCCGCCCAGGCCGTGAGCGTGGCGAACAATTCCTCGCGCAGGTCGGCCATGGACGCCTTCGATGGTGCGTTTCGAGTCCTGTCCTCGTCAGACGGGGCGGGCCGCCTGGCCTCGCGGCTGGTGACACCACCCGAGGACGCGGTCCCGGCCTGCTCCCCAGCGGCGGGTGCGGCGGCAGCACGCGTCTCGGCCGGCGGACGCTGTCGGTCGACCTGGCGCGCAGGTGGCAATTCCACGGCCACGGAACGACTTGGCGCCCCCGGTCCGGTAGTGGCGGCGACCGACCGGGTTGGCGTTGGGGTCGGTTCTGGCGTTGGATTTACCGCTGGTATTGGTGTCGACTGGGGTATCGATTGGGACGACGGCTTTGCCGAGGATACCGCCTCGCTCGGTGTCGGCGGTCGCAATGCGACCGGCGAGGCGCTCGGCCCGGCAGACGACGCCTGGGCTGTGGCGCCCTGGTTGAAGGTGAACAGATCGCCTATCAGCGCAAGCTTTCGTTGCGCGGTGGCATTGTCCACGTCCAGCTTGAACGCACGGTTGTAGGCAATTCCCGCCATCTTGGCGTACACGTCACCGAGATTCTCGTGCGCGGTCCCATAGCTCGGATGGGTATTGATGGCGACCAGCAGCGCATCGCGTGCCTTGTCGTACTCACCGTTAGCGGCGTACAGCACGGCGAGGTTGTTGTGCGGCTCAGGAAGCTCGGGATGCTCTCGCGTGAGTCGGGTGAAAATCTCGATTGCGGCCTGATTCTTGTTCTGCTCCGCAAGTACGACTCCCTTGAGGAACAGCGCCCGGTGGTCATCGGGATCCTTGGCCAGGGCGGCATCGATTTGTTGCAGCGCTTGATCATAGCTGCCACGCCCGATGAGCTCGCGTGCGGTCTGCACGTCGGCTTGCACCACGTGCACCTGCGTTCCAAGACATGCCACCAACAGGATCGTGCGCAGCACCCGCCCGGGTCCGAGTCGGCTAGCCGCCAGAATCGCGCGCCACGGCCGGTACGGACCAGGTTTGTTGCGGGGACACACTGGCGCCATCCTGCTCATTCCGGACCGGCGTCGTTCGTGCCGCTGCCGGCCGCGGAACCGCCCGGGTCACGCGCCGATGAATCGAACGCCACCCACTGACCGTCTCGCTCGTATTCGATCCGGGTGCAACCGTTCTCCAGACCATAGTCCCTCAGCGGTTCCGCACCGTCGAACTCGCCCAGGATATAGCCGGTGAATTGCACTTCACCGTCGTCGTTGAGCAACCGGAAATGCACGCCACGAATGATGAGATCGTCGAACCTCGGTCTTTCGCGAGCGCCGCGCGGACCTATCTTGCCTATCGCATCGCTGCTGTCACCGAGCACGGTGTCACGCGTCACGATCCAGTGATAACGGTTGGTCGGATCTGTCATGCGATTGCAAACCAATTGGGATTGAGTTCATACGCGTTGCGTACCAACGAGCCGGCATCCTCATCGGCCAATGGCAGCAACGGGGATCCATCGCGTCCGCCACCGAGTACGCACCGAGCGCGAGCGTATCGGCCGGCCACATCCATGGATACGAGCGGGCTGGCTTGGACGCAAGGCATTGCACGATGCACGGTATCGGCTCGATATCTTCTCTGACGTCTGGCCCTATTGGTACCTGGATTGTTCCGCGTTGGTACCGGGTTGGTACCGGGATACCAACGACGTTGGACCCGGTGGACCGTCCGCGTGCGAGCTAGACTGCGAAAAATTGGTGCCGGCTGAGGGACTCGAACCCCCGACCTGAAGCTTACAAAGCAACTGCTCTACCAGCTGAGCTAAGCCGGCCAGGCACTGGGTAGTGTGAAACAGTCCGGGACGTTTGCAATCCGCGATCGCCGAACGTCCGCCGCACAAACATTGTCGAGGCTCGCCTGGCGCGCCCGCGCAGCCTCCCGGGTGTCAGACCGAGCGACTGGCGACACCCGGACGGTATTGTAGGGAATGCCTTAGTTCCCCGCAATTTCGCTGTCGGGACAAGGGGTTGGAACCAAGTCTACAGATTCGAAACGAGACTTGAGGTGTCCTACTTCGAATCCCGCCGTCGGCGCCGCAAGAATGTCCAACCAGACCACCGATACGCTTCTCAACCGTGGCGTGACGGTCGGTTCGTAGCCCTTGTCACGCAGATCCGCGAGCCGTCGTTCCAGGGAGGCCCGCTGCCGGTAGACCCCCAACGACACGGCGCCAGCCATGTCGCCACGATCTATCAGACCGATGTCGTCGACGCCGGCTGCCTTCAACGCCCTCACCTGGGCCAACGCCTCGGCTCGAGTTGCGAAAGGTGGCAGGTGAATCCAGTACAGAGCCGTTTCCTGACGCTCCTCGACCCGTGATGTCACCGACAGGCCCGAGGTCGTGAGCCAGGTCTGCAGCCGCTGCTGCAAGACCTCGTCCTGCAGCGGGCCGGCCGTGAAGCATCTGCGCCCCGCCGTTGCCGGGCCCGCGCCAGCTACGCCAGGCGGCCCCGGGAGTCTTGCGGACATGCCGAGCGGCCTGGCCAGCCCGTCGGCTGCCAGCTCGGTAGTGGCGTTCGCATCCGGTTCCGGTGACCTGGCGTCGGCTTGCCGCGCGTCCCCTTCCAGCGCTGTGCTGTCGTCGGATTGCGCTTCGCGGACCCGAGCCTCGGCGGCCATCTCCGTCAGCATCGATGGCGGAACCTCGCTGAGCAGCGGCAAGGCGCGCCGCTCGGCCGCGCTGGCGACGTCCGATGCTGACGAGCGATTCGAGCCGCCACCGGGCGCGTCGCCCGCGGTCCGATACTGGACGATGAAATAGCCAAGGTTGGCGAGCAACAACACCAGCGTGACCAGCTTCATATCCGCGCCGCGATCCCATCGTCAACAGCCCAAATACGCCCTGACGGCGCGTCCCGCCGGGGTTTGGGTCGCGACTTCTGGCAAGACACTGCAACCGTCCGTCCGCGCGCAGCCAGGACAGCACGGGCCGATCTGCTCGTTCGAATCGACATCTATCAGGTCACCGCCCGCACGCTCACATCCCCAGCATCCAGCTTCAAGATCCCCGCCGCCGTCTCGACGCGTAGCGCACCCGTGACATCAATACCACGGGCCACGCCCTCGACGATGGCCTCGCCGTTCTGAACGCGCACCGGACGCCCCGCCAGCACGTCCAGCCGCGACCAGCGTTGCCTGAACGTATCGAGCCCGCAGCGCTGATACTCGACCAGGCACTCGGCGAGTGCATCCAGAAGCCGGGCTGCACAAGGATTGCGAGCCGGTCGCGCGCCAAGCTCGTGGCGCAGATCGGTGGCTGGCTGACCGACCCGACGGGTCGCCTCGACAGGCAGATCGACGTTCACGCCGACGCCGATCACGACCGGCCATACACCGTCCTCACAGCCACCCAGCTCGATGAGGATCCCCCCCAGCTTGCCACGCAAGGTGACCAGATCATTGGGCCATTTCAGCCCGATGCCACGCACCCCGAGCGCCGCCAGAGACTCAGCGAGACAGACACCCGCGGCCAGGCTGAGACCGGGCAGCGATTGTGCCGGCAGCGCCATCGCGTACCTCACCGAGACATACAGATTGCGGCCGAATGGCGACACCCAATCACGTCCGCGGCGACCCCGGCCAGCGGATTGGTGCTCCGCCAGACACGCGCGCAGGTCACCACCTCGCTCATGCTCCAACAGCACCTGATTGGTCGAGGGCGTGCTGAGCAACACGCCGGGGCTACCGAAGCAGTGCCGGGCGAGCGGACTCATACCATCCACGATCGCCGTCTGGTCGAGCAGATCCAGCGCCGAGCCCAGCCGATATCCGGATTCCCCTGCCTCGATCTCGGAGCGGATGTCCAGACCCAACGCCTGCAGCCGTGCGATGACCGCGCCCAGCCCGGCCGCATCGAGCCCGAAGCCGCGCTGCAGGTCGGTGTATCGCTGCAGGCGACCATCGCTCAATCGTTGCAAAAGCGCTCTTTCAACCATGCTCGGATCATACGTCACCGTCGCGCATCTGGCGTGGTGGGTCACGCCAGCGCCCGGCGGGAGCCATGCGCGCAGACCACGTCGCCTACATCAAGCTCACCATCGTCGTTGCCACCTCGCGGCGCTGCTATCATCCACGGCGAGCCGTCCGCGCAAGGCCCCAAACAAGGTCGGGGCTGCGACGAGCGACGAGCGACGAGCGA
>JAGRHX010000491.1 GCA_020444775.1 Gammaproteobacteria bacterium | reverse complement strand
CAGCACGGCGTGCCCGGTAGCCGGTGTTGGCCGGGCGCGCGATCGTGTGCGCTGAGTGTCCTTGATGCAATGCGACACCTGCCCCGCAGGTCGCACGCGCCTCGAAATCATCGTTTCAACTGTCGTAGATCAACCCTGGGATCACCCCTGGGACCGAGCCGGCCGTCCGACCGTTGTCAGCGGCGCAAAAAGGTGACCGCGATCACCGTTCGGCCCGCTCTGCCATGCCGAGCCGATTGCCGGCTGACGCGCGCCCTGCCGAGTATGCTACCAATAGGCCAACGGCGCAGATCATCACGTCGTCGGCGCCTGTAGGGTGTGCGCCGGCGCCGTTCGCGGCGAGCACGAGTCGGGGCCGCCGCAGGCTGGAATGTGTGACTACCTGACCCTATATTGGAGTCCGGCTCGACCGGGTGATGGCATCAGGATGTGCCGGGAAGCGTGTCAGAGGCATCGATGTCAGAGGCATTGAGTGTGAATGGAGACTGTGGAGGTCATATGTCGGACGAGGTGAACACGCCGAAGGCGAAGTTCAAGCTGGGGCAGATCGTGCGGCATCGAGTCCACCCGTTCCGGGGGGTGATCTTCGATGTCGACCCCGAATTCAGCAATACCGAGGAGTGGTGGCTGTCGATTCCCGCCGAGAAGCGACCGCGCAAGGACCAGCCTTTCTACCATTTGCTGGCCGAGAACGCGGAGACCAGTTACACCGCCTACGTGTCCGAGCAGAACCTGCTGGTCGATGATTCCGGCGAGCCGGTCGCTCACCCGCAGGTGTCGGAAATCTTCGGCAGGCTGCGCGACGGCGTCTACGAGCTGCTGCCCCGTCACATCAACTGACGTTCGCCCCGTCCTATCCCCTCGCGGCACCCGCAGAGTCGCTTCGAACCCTGTCTATGCCTCTCCGCGCTGCTCGCGGCGCGCCTGCTCCACTGCCTCGTCGTAAGCCTGCAGCAGACTGCCGTGATGGAGCACGCCGGCCAGACGCATACTCTGTCTGCTGTCGACCACCGGCACTACACCCGCCACGCTGTCGCGCACCTCGCGCAGGGCCTGGTCCAGATTGCGATTCGCCTCGATCACCTGCGTTGGCGGCATGACCATCGTTCCAATCGCGCGCTTTGCCGCCACCGGGTCGAGATGCAGCAGATGCACCAGACTCGTCGAGCCTATCAGCCGACCTTGCTCGTCCACCACCAGGGCTTCCGTCAGTTGCAGATCGACCAGTAGCTGCAGAGCATCGGCCGCCGGCATCTGTGGCCGCAAGGCCAGGAAATCGTCGCGCGTGATCTCGGCCACGAGGCGTCTGCGCAGGATGCGCTGCTCACGGCTCGTACGCAGATCGAAGCCACGCCGCGACAGCTGGACCGCGAACCACGAGTAGGGATACAGGCGCCCGGAGACCAGCATCGCCGCGACCACCGCCATCATCACGCCGCTGGTCAGCGCAATGCTGCGGGTCAGCTCGAACACGATGAGCACGGTGGTCAGCGGTGCCCCGATCGTGCAACTGATCACCGCGCCCATGCCCGCCAGGGCATATACGGAGGCGGGGGAGATCGTGTCCGCCGGTAGCAGCAGATGCAGGATCCCGCCGAGTGCGCTGCCGAGCATGGCGCCCAGGAACAGCGCCGGGCCGAACACGCCGCCACCGAAGCCGCCGGCGACGCACAGTGACGAGGCGACCAGCTTGGCCAGCACCAGCGACAGCAGTAGTGCGATCGGCAGGTTGCCTTGGATGGCATCGTGAATGACGCCATCGCCCAGACCGATGACGTGCGGAAAGCCGAGCGCGATGCAGCCGAGCAGCAGGCCGGCCAGAGGGGGGCGCCAGGTGGCTGTAACGGGCAGCCGCTCCACGGCTCGGGTCGACCAGTCGAGCGTCCTCACGAAGCAGATTGCCAGCAGTCCACCGACTGCCCCCACGCTGGCGAGGAGCAGGTACTCGTGGGTGTGCTCGATCTGACCTCCGCTGAGCGAGATCAGCTGATAGTGCGCATCGTAGGCGTCGGCGACCGCCGCTCCGGCGACCGAGGCGATGGCAATGGCGACGAAGCTGCGTCGCGCGAAGGCGTCCAGCATGACCTCGTGGACGAAGATGATGCCGGCCAGTGGCGCATCGAAGGTAGCGGCAATCGCCGAGGCGACGCCGCAGCCGAGCAGGGCCAGTGCGTGCGCTCGACTCAGACGCAGCCAGCGGGCCAGCGTCGCGGCCAGACTGGCACCCAGGTGCACGGTCGGTCCATAGCGTCCGAGCGAAGCCCCCGAGCCGACCGATATCGCGCTGATCAGGGCATTGCCCAGACCGTCGCGCAGGGTCAGGCTGCTGCTCTGCTCGCGCGCCGCGGCCATCACGTCGGCGGGCCCCTGCAAGGTCCGCAAGCGGAGCAGTCGATGAACGATGCTGACCAGAAGGCCACCGATTGCTGGCGCGATCAGCACGCGCCAGGCCGGCAGGGTCGCAACCGAGGCATACACGAGCAGTCCGCGCGCATCGAAAGCGATGCCGGTCAGCTGGCGGATCCCCTGGCTCAGGGCCAAAGCGCCATGCGCGCTCAGCAATCCGACCAGCAGACCCAGCACCGGTAGCTGTAGTGCCGGGCCGGTAGCGCTGGTGGCGTTTCTGGGATCGATGTCCGAGTCACCATGCTCGGCGCTGGCCAGTGTTTCGGCGCCGGACGCCATGTTGTTCGAATTGTTCACGATTGACGGCTTCAAATGCCTCGATGGTAGCGCGTTCGTGGGCTATCTTGCCGTGGTTTCGGGCCAATCCCGAATGTCCACGGTCCGGAATTGGCGCGTGGACGGCCGGCCAGCCAGCGGCAGACAGGCCAGAGCACGGCACAAGAACAGCAACTACAAGACTGCATGAAGACAGGGGAGGGGAATCAGACGGTGAACTACAAGATCATCGACATCGAGGGCATCGGTGCGGCTTACGGCGAGAAGCTGGGCGCGGCCGACATTCCCACCACCGCGAGCTTGCTTGACGCCTGCGCCTCTCCAAAAGGTCGCCAAGCCCTGGCGAGCAAGACCGGGATCAGTGAGAAGCTGCTTCTGAAGTGGGCCAACATGGCGGACCTGATGCGCATTTCCGGCGTCGGTTCCGAATACTCAGAGCTGCTCGAAGCGGCCGGGGTCGATACCGTCAAGGAGCTGCGCAACCGCCGTGCCGACAACCTCGCGGCGAAAATGGCGGAGGTCAATGAGCTGAAGAAGCTGACCCGTAGCGTGCCGTCCGTGAAGAGCGTGGCCGACTGGATAGAACAGGCAAAGACGCTGGATCCCAAGATCACGTATTGATGACATGGCTGTGGCCGAGGCCGCGGGCGGCGGAGCCCGCGGCCGGCCCCATCGGCCAGTGGGGCCGGCCGCGGCCACGAATGCCTGGTGTGCTCGATATCACTGCAGCAACAGATGCTGCTCGGGGATGCTCCAGGGCAGGCTGTAATCGTAGAACTTCACGGTCCAGCATCGGCGCTTGTCGTTGTGGCTCGGACCGGCGAGCAGCTCACCCAGGTCGCCGGGGCGCGGCGCCACGCCTTCTGATTCGATGGGACAGCTGTCGGCCAGCCGGATCCGGCAACCAACGCGCAATGCCGGACGTGGTTCGGGCGCGCTGCTGCTCGGATCTCTACTCGAAGCGGTACGGTTCTCGTCTCGCCTGCCAGCCACGATGCGTGGCACGGCACGTCGGTACGGTGCAACGTGAGCAGGCGCCGGAACGCAGGATCCAGGGTCCGATACTGCCTTGTCGGAGTGGATGTGTTCGGCCATGAGGTACCTCCTTCGCTATAGGCTTGGCTGCAATTCGTCTGGTTGATCGACGCGTCGGGATCGCTCTCCTGTTATGTTTCCGCTGTCGGATGCGGGTGTCTGCTCGTGGTGTCCATCTCCGGCACCAGTCCCGCCGCGGCAGGCGTTCGGCGAACGCCAGCAAAGTCTCAGCGGGAATCGTGCCAACTCTTTCTATCGTGTCCTATCGTGTCGTTCGGTGTCCGAAGCGTGCGCTCGGTCGAAGTCGTCCCCACTTCAGATCCTTATGATCTTGAATGTCCAGGGCCCGTGGTCGGTGCTCATGAGCGCAACCGGTGCATGCCCGGGACGTCCGATCGGTGGCATGCCACGCAAGATCGAAACGCGCGCTGCCGGCGTGCGCTGCATCGATCCGTCGCCCTGGCCGCAAGCTGGCGCGTAGCCTGCATGAGCCCAGGCCGGGTTTCGACCGGTTCTCGACCGGTTTTCGACCGGGCCTGGTCCCGGATGGTCCGGCTCGGCGCCGAGCCGGATACGTGTGCATCGCCGCCATTGAGGCAACATGACGAGCAAAATCGGATAAGTCCAGTGCAATCATCCGTCGAATCGAGCACGCCCGTCTCAGGCTGTGCTCCATGCTGTCGTCCGGGGCCATCGGTGGCCCGCTCCGCGCGGACGCCGACGAGCCAGTATGCACCATTGTGGGAAGCCATGTTGTTGCAGTGCACCGATGACGGGCATCAGCACAACGTTTCAATGCCGACGCGCAGGCCGCGTCCGTTGCCCGTCGGCGAGCCGTCAGCTCATTTGAACCGCACAAACACAGTCCGGAACGATGTCCGCATCTGAGTGCCTGTACGACGAGCCCTTACCGGCGGACATCGCCGGTCTTGCCAGTAGCGCGGGGCCTGCCACGCTGATCTCGTCGAGTGGTTTCAACTGCGACGTCTGGCGGGTCAAGCGGAGTATGCGCCGGGACGGTCCCCGGACGGAGCTGGATCTGGTGGTCAAGCGGCATCGTGAGCCTTGCGCGCCGGTCAAGGCGCGTGCCTACCTGCGGGAGTATCGATTGCTCAAGCGGCGGCTGGGCGACATCGTGCCGAGCGCCATGTTCGTTGTCACCCGGGTCGGCGACGCACCGGGTGTGGCCGTAGTGGCCGAGGCCTGTGAGCCCTGGTTCGACCTCAGCGATACCAACAACCGGGCCGAGGCAGTGCGCCTGCTGGCCGGGCTCGAGCGTGCCCGCGAGCAGCTGCGGACCTTTGTGCGCAACGCCCGAGAGTGGGAGCGTGGATCGCGGCTCATCGACCTGTATGGCAATGACAATCTGGTCCTGGACCGGAATCGTCATGTGCGCTATCTCGACAGCTTCAACGTCTTCTTCTACACGGATGTCCTGCACGCGCTGGGTGAGAGCGACCCCTGGTTCGAGCAGCGCATCGAGATGTCCAGACGTCGACTGGACTATCTCGAGCACCTCTTGGACTCGACCGGCTGAGGTCACCACCGAGGCTGGTCCGGGTTCCCTGCACCGGCAGGCTCGAATGGCGTCCGGACAGCGTAGGTGCGGACACCGTAAGATGCGCCCTGGATGACACGGCCGGGAACCGTAGCCCGCCATCGGCGCGCCGCGTGGATTGCGCGCCAGCCTGGCTGACCTCGTTCCCTCGAGCCTGCCAGTCCGACGAAGAGCGCACTTGAGTACCACCAGGCAAACGCCCATGTCGACGTCGAAAGCGACGCCGGACCCGACACCAGATGAAGATTCGGGCGAACGGGTCGCGGCGCGCACGTCAATCACCGTCAACAACCGTCTCGCCCGGCACCTGCGTGAGCGGCATGCCGCACGGATGCTGGCTCGAGGGCTGCGCGCCTGGCGATCGCCGGACATCCTGCCGTACGAGGCCTGGCTGACACGCAGCTATGAGCGTGCCGCCGCGCTGCTCGCGGCAAGCTCGCCGCAGGCCCCGAGCGCGCCGCGTCTGCTTGTACCGGCACAGGCGCTGACCTTATGGGAACAGGTGATTCGTGACGACGACCGGGCACGTCGCGGCCAGGGGGCCAGTGGCCTGCTGTTGCCCGGACAAGCCGCGATCCAGGCGGCGAGGGCCCATACCCGACTGCACGCCTTCGGCTCGAGTCTGGAGCAGCTGGTTGCGCACGCGGCCGGCGATGACAGTGCCGACGTGCAGGCATTCGCACGCTGGTGCCAGCAGTTCCACGCTCGTTGTCAGCAGCATGCGTTGATCGACATCGCGGCGTTGCCCGCCTGGCTGCTGGAGCGTGCCGGGCAGGGACTGGATCTTGCGGCCTGTGTATCGGCCACATCGCCATCGGGCGGGCTCGATTGGATGGGCTTCGAGCAGCTCACGCCGAGCCAGGCGCGTCTGCTGCTGAGTCTGAGTGGTGGCGGGGTTCGCTGTACGCTGGACGGCGCCTGTCTTGCGGAGCCGGGCGAGGTGGCCGGGTCGGCCGGGTCCGGGGCGACCGCAACCCGGCCGTCGGGGTGCCAGAGCCATCTGCAGCGAGCCGAGTTCGAGGACGGGATGGCCGAGCTGGACGCGGTCGCGGCCTGGTGCCGACGGCTGCTCGAGGATCAAACCGGCGGGATCGGGGGCAAGCCGCCTGGCGATCTCTCGATCGCGGTGGTGGTGCCGGATCTCAACGCTCGCCGGGACCTGATCGAAGACCGGCTGAACGAGCATCTGGGCGATCCCTGGCCTGTCGCTGGACCGACGATGGCGGAAGCGCTGCCGAGTATCGTCCGGACCCATGGCGACGGTATCGATGCCGAACGACCGGCCGACGAGGCGGCGCCGGTCGCCGACGCTGAGCCGCCGTTCGAGCTTTCGCTGGGGCGGCCGCTGGCCAGCGTCAATCTCGTCGCCGATGCGCTCAGCGTACTCTCGGTGGTGGAAGGCGCATGGCAGGAGCCGGACTGGAGCCGGCTGCTGCACTCACCCTATCTGCTCGCAACACGACATGAATGGCCGGGCCGTGCGCGTGTCGAGTCGAGACTGCGTGCCACGGCGGAGCGCTCGCTGGGGGCGGCCCGCCTGGCGGCGCTGCTCGCTGGCCGTCATGCCGGCAAGCCGGGGGCGCCACGCCTGGCTCTGGCGATGAGGTCTCTGGCCGATGAACTACCGGCCAGGAGCGAGCGTCAGCCGGTGTCGGTATGGGCCGGTCGCTTCTGGCGCTGGCTGGAGCTGTTGGGCTGGCCGGGCCGGGCCGTGGCCGAGCGGGAACCGTCTTGCCGGGAACAGGGCGGTGTCGTCCCGTTTCCGACCGAGGCGACCCTGGGCAGCGCCGAATACCAGGCCGTGCAGGCCTTCGAACGGGCGCTGGTCTCCCTGGCCGCGTTGGAGCCGATCCTCGCTGGCCCGGTGAGCGCCGCGCTGGCCCTGAGCGAGCTGCGGCGGATGTTGCAGCTCCAGGTGTTCCAGCCGCGCCGGAGTCGGCCAGCCAGCATCCAGGTGCTCGGCGTGCTGGAGGCGTCGGGGCAACGCTTCGACCACATGTGGATCGTCGGCATGGATCGGTCGAGCTGGCCACCGATGCACGATGCCGAGCCATTGCTGCCGCTGTCCCTGCAGCGTCAGCCGCTATCTGTCGATGAGCCCGGCGCACGCTCGCGAAGCGCAGACGCCGATCCAGGGCTGCGGCGCGCGGTGACCGACCTGTGCTGGCGCAGCTTTCCGGGCGTCAATCTGGAGGACGACCTTGCGCAGAGCACGCGTCTGACCGAAGCCCTCATCGCCTCTGGCTCGCACGTCATCGTCAGTCATGCCCGCTCCGGTCACGATCAGGACGCCGAGCTGGACCTGCCGCCGAGCACGCTGTTCGCACCGCTGCCGTGCACACCGGTCGAGATGCTGGTCGGCAGCCCGCCATTGCGTCCGGCGCTGCAGATGGCGCGCGCCGCGCCGCCGGCGGAGACGGTGGCGGACGACCGCGGGCCCGGCCTGCCGTCCGGGCAGGTGGTCACCGGGGGGCTGGCCGTGATCAAGGAACAGGCCATCTGCCCGTTCCGCGCCTTTGCACTGTACCGTCTGCGCGCGACACCGCCGGAGGTCGCCGACGCGGCCTTGGACCGCAAGTGCATCGGCATCGCCGTGCATCGTG
>JAGRHX010000490.1 GCA_020444775.1 Gammaproteobacteria bacterium | reverse complement strand
CCGGAGATCGAGGACGACTGGCACAACTTCGAGGCCCTCAACATCCCGCCCCATCATCCGGCGCGGGCCATGCAGGACACCTTCTACATTCCCGATGGGCGGGTCCTGCGTACCCATACCTCGAACGTCCAGATCCGATACATGCAGGACCGGCAGCCGCCGTTCCGCATCATCTCGCTCGGTCGGGTCTATCGGTGCGATTCCGATCAGACCCATACGCCGATGTTCCATCAGTGCGAAGGTCTGATGGTTGGTGAGAACGTCAGCTTCACCCACCTCAAGGGCATCCTCAACGATTTCCTGACGCACTTCTTCGAACGCGATCTCGAGTTGCGTTTCCGGCCCTCCTACTTCCCGTTCACCGAGCCCTCGGCGGAGGTGGACATCCGCGGTGAGCGAGGCTGGGTCGAGGTGCTCGGCAGCGGCATGGTCCACCCCCAGGTGCTCGAGAACGTTGGTATCGATAGTGAACGATATACCGGGTTCGCGTTTGGCATGGGCATGGAGCGCCTGACCATGCTCCGCTATGGGGTCAACGACCTGCGGATGTTCTTCGAGAACGATCTCAGGTTCTTGCGGCAGTTCCGCTAGTTGCGAGCGATGGCTCGTTCGTTCTACTGGCGTGCGTGGTGCGTGTCAGCGCGCACGCTTCGCGATTGTGAGCCGAGGCTCGGCGGGTTGGGAAGAGAGCGATGAGAGTATCCGAACAATGGCTTCGTGACTGGGTGCGGGCACCGCTGTCCGGAGAGGCGCTGGCGGAGCAGCTGACCCGCGCCGGTCTGGAGGTAGACGGTGTCGAGTCGGCGGGTGAGGTGCCCGGCGGCGTGCTCGTGGCGGAGATCGTCGAATGCACGCAGCATCCGGACGCCGACCGGTTGAGAGTCTGCCAGGTGAGCACCGGTGCCGGTGACCTGCACCAGATCGTCTGTGGCGCACCCAACGCCCGTAAGGGCTTGAAGGCGCCGCTCGCGCTGCCGGGCACGCAGCTGCCGAATGGCAGCACGATTGGCAAGGCCAGCCTGCGCGGCGTCGAGTCGGCCGGCATGCTCTGCTCAGCGCCGGAGGTCGGGCTGGGCGACGATGCCGATGGTCTGATAGAGCTGCCCGCGGACGCGCCTGTCGGCACGCCATTGTCCGAGTACCTTCGACTCGACGACAGCATCATCGATATCGACCTGACCCCCAACCGGGGTGACTGTCTGAGCGTGCTGGGCGTAGCTCGCGAGGTCAGCGTGCTCAACGCGGTCGACTTGGACGGCCCTCAGATCGCGCCGGTGCCGGCCGCCTGCGATGCGGTCTTCGATGTTCATCTGGACGCCGTGTCGGATTGCCCGCGCTATGTCGGACGGGTCGTGCGTGGCATCGACCCGAGCGCCCGTACTCCGCTATGGATGGTGGAGCGCCTGCGTCGGGCCGGATCGCGCAGCCTGGGTCCGGTCATCGATATCACCAACTACGTGATGCTCGAGCTGGGCCAGCCCATGCATGCCTTCGACCTCGACCAGCTCGAGGGCGCGATACACGTGCGGCGTGCAGCTGAGGGCGAGTCCATCGAACTGCTCGATGGCAGCGTCCAGGCACTGGTCGGCGAGTCCCTGGTGATCGCCGACGCGGCCAAGGCCGTGGCCCTGGCCGGCATCATGGGTGGCGCCGGCACCGCGGTCAGCGATTCGACGCGAAACGTGTTCTTCGAGTGTGCCTGGTTCGACCCGAACCGTATTCGGGTGGAGGCGCGGCGACTTGGGCTGCACACCGACGCCTCGCATCGATTCGAGCGCAACGTCTGTCCGGATGGACAGATGCGGGCCGTGGAGCGGGCCACGGCGCTGCTGCTCGAGATCGCGGGCGGCGAGGCCGGTCCCCTGGTCGATACCCATGACGATGCATGCTTGCCGAAGCAGCCGTCCATCCGTCTGCGGCCCTCGCGTATCGTGCGCATACTCGGTCAGGCGGTCACGGCGCCGCGGGTCGAGGACATCCTCACGCGGCTCGGCATGCAGGTCGCTCGCGATGACGCGGACTGGCTGGTCGTGCCGCCGAGCTACAGGCCCGACATCGCGCTGGAGGTGGATCTGATCGAGGAGATCGCGCGGATCGAAGGTTTCGATTCGTTCGCCGACGCGGCGCCAATCGGCGATCTGCGCATGTTCGCGCGACCCGAGGAACAGGTCTCACAACGTCATCTCCGCGATCTGCTGATCGCTCGCGGCTATCAGGAGACGATTACCTACAGCTTCGTCGACAGTCGATTGCAGAGCAGCCTGTTCCCGGGACAGGTGAGCGTGGCGTTGAGCAATCCGATCTCGTCGGAGATGGATGTGATGCGCGTCAGCCTGTGGCCGGGCCTGTTGTCGGCATTGCTGTACAACCAGCATCGCCAACAGGGCAGGGTCAAGCTGTTCGAATATGGACGCGTATTCCCGGCGCCGGCCGACGAGCATGGCCAGCCGCGACGGCTGGCGGCGCTCAGCTACGGACCACGCTACGAGCGTCACTGGGATCTTCCGGCAGCGGCCGTGGACTTCTTCGATCTGAAGGCCGACGTGATGGCAATGCTGCACCGGGTACCCGGTGAGGTGCGTTTCGAGCCGCTCGACGTCGAGTCCCTGCATCCCGGACAAGCCGCACGTATCTATATCGACGAGCGCGCTTGTGGAATGATTGGCATGTTGCACCCGGCGCAGGTGCGTCAGCTCAAGCTCAATCATGTGCCGGCGCTGGTGGAGCTCGACTTCGATGCCATCACCACCGCCCGTGTGCCGCAGTTCAACGCCGTGTCACGTTTTCCCTCGGTGCGACGTGACGTGGCGTTGGTTGTCGACGAGCAGATCTCCGCTCAAGCGCTCAGGAACGCCGTTGCGCAGGCCGGGATCGATGTGCTACAAGAGTTAGAGCTATTTGACCTCTATCGTGGCGAAGGTATTGATTCGGGTAAGAAAAGCTTGGCATTGGGGTTGACCTTCCAGGCCCCTTCGCGCACCCTAGAGGACCGCGAGGTTGATGCGGCCAAGAACAAGATCGTCGATACCCTGGCAGCGGTGCTTGGGGCCACGTTGAGGGGATAAAGTGGCGCTTACGAAGGCCGATATGGCTGAGAAGCTCTACGAGGAACTGGGTCTCAACAAGCGTGAGGCCAAGGAGCTCGTGGAGATGTTTTTCGAAGAAGTCCGCGCGGCTTTGGAGGCGGGTGATCAGGTCAAGCTTTCCGGATTCGGCAACTTTGATCTGCGCAACAAGAACGAACGACCAGGACGAAATCCCAAAACGGGTGAAGAGATCCCGATTACCGCACGGCGTGTGGTGACCTTCCGTCCCGGGCAAAAGCTAAAGGCACGAGTCGAAGCATATGCTGGATCCGTCGAGCAGCAGTGAACTGCCGGCTATCCCCGGGAAGCGCTATTTCACCATCGGTGAGGTCAGTGACCTGTGTGGCGTCAAGCCGCACGTGCTTCGCTACTGGGAGCAGGAATTTCCGCAGCTCAAACCATTGAAGCGGCGGGGCAACCGCCGGTACTACCAGCGTCAGGACGTGATACTCATCAGACAGATTCGAAGCCTGCTGTACGAGCATGGCTTCACCATTGGTGGCGCGCGCCAACGCCTCTCAGGCGAGGACGCGAAGGTCGACGTCAATCAGAGTCAGCAGATCATCCGCCAGCTGCGTCTGGAGCTGGAAGAGGTGCTGATGATATTGAAGCGCTGAGACGGCGCGACATTCCGCCCTTCTTCAGAGCAGATCTCATTCCATTACCCGGCCCCACTATTCGACCGATGCCGGCTCGGGTATGATGCGGCTTCGATCGGGGCGTAGCGCAGTCTGGTAGCGCACCGCAATGGGGTTGCGGGGGTCGGAGGTTCGAATCCTCTCGCCCCGACCAATCGAACCGCCGGGCGTCCCGAGCCGGTCAATTCCCACTTCTTCGCATCAGTACTCCTCAGGCTATCTACGACGCCTGTCTACAGCGTCGCTGTATGCCCTGGTCGTAGAGCCGGGCGCGCGCCGACCACCATCCCTGCCTTGAGTGCGCTCGCACCGCGCTTCGCTGTGCGCCCCACAATCACTATCATCGAGTCTTCGATATCGACCCCGGGCGGCTGCTCGGCGATTGCTCTAAGCAGCCGCGTCGGGACCCTGGTTTGCGTCCGGCCCTGTGTGGACCTGGCTCTATGTCGATCACTTTGCGAGAGGAGGGAACACGATGACCGCTATTGCCGCCGAGTTGCCCGATGAGCTGCGGCAGATCGCCGACGCCGTCGAAGCGTTCTGTCGCGCCGAGGTGATCGCGCGGCACGAGAAGCATCACGACCTGCTCAACAATCCACGCAACACCTACCGAGAGGACGGACGTTTGTGCGACGAGGTCATCGCGCACATTCGCGCGGTACGTATGGCCTCCGCCAGAGCCGGCTTCTACAACGTCTCGGTGCCGGAGTCGCTGGGCGGCGCGGGCTTCGGCATGCTCGCCTACTACACGTTGATCGAGCGGGTCTATCGGCTCTGTGGCGCGCACCACTGGCTGTGCGATTTCGTCATCTCGCATTGGGCCTTCGGGCCCAGCCCGGTGCTGGCAAAGGTCACGGGCGAGGCGCGCGAGCGCATCCTGCCGGGGATGATGTCGGGTGAGACGATGATGTGCTTTGGCATGTCCGAGCCCGGCGCCGGCTCCGATGCGGCCATGCTCAAGACACGTGCCGTGGCCAACGATCGTGGCTGGCGGATCAGCGGCCGCAAGATCTGGACCACGCATATCCCCATCGCGGATTACAGCATCGTGTTCGCGCAGACCGATCCTGAGCGTGCCGCGCGCAAGCAGGGTGGTATCAGCGCGTTCCTGGTGCCTACCGCCAGTCCAGGAATCGACGTCGAGAGCATCATCCGTATGCACGGCCACATCGGCGGCTACGAGGGCATCACCCTGCTCGACGACGTGCAGGTCGAGCCGTGGCAGCTGGTCGGAGAGCTGCACGAGGGCTTTCGGATCGGTCTGCTCGGTGTATCCATGGGGCGGATCTACAACTCCGCGCGCGCCGTCGGACTGGCGCGTTGGGCGCTGGAGATGGCGGTCGACTACGCGCGCCAGCGTCAGGCCTTCGGGCAGAGCATCTCCGAGTACCAGGGTGTGTCCTTTCCGCTCGCCGATGCCGCCACCGAGATTCATGCCGCGCATCTGATGGGTATCAACGTGGCCCAGCTACTGGACCGTGGTGAGCGGGCGGTCAAGGAGCTGTCGATGACCAAGTCCTATTCGGTCCAGGCCGCGGCACGTGCGATCGACCGGGCCATGCAGACCCACGGTGCCATGGGCTTCACCAACGAGCTCGGTCTGCACGAGGCGTATACCCGGGCCCGGCAGGCGAACGTGGCCGATGGTACCAACGAGATCCTCGCCCGAACCATCGCTCAGCGCATGTTCAAGGGTGATCTGGAACTCTAGCCGCTTTGTCCAAGGTCAGCGTCGACCCGCGGTGAGCGATCGCGAAGAGCGCAGGCAGGAGAGAGACGATGCAGGACTGCGACAATCAGGGGCTCGAGGGCAGCTGTCTGTGCGGCAGTGTGCGCTGGCGGATCGAGGGCGAGCTCACACCGCTGGCGCACTGTCATTGCAGCATCTGCAGGAAGATGCACGGCAGTGCGTTTGCCACCTACATGGCCGTCGAGCCGGCACAGCTGCGTTGGTTGGACGGGGAGGGCTGCGTGGTGCGTCACCAGACCTCGCCCGGTTTCCAGCGCGGCTTCTGCGGGCGCTGTGGCTCGGTGGTACCAGGACAGGCACCGGATGGTCATGTCTTCGTGCCCGCCGGCTGTCTGGGGCAGGATCCACGGCTGGTGGCGAAGATTCACATCTTCGCCTCCTCGCGCGCGGTGTGGTACGCGATCGACGACGGGCTGCGTCGCTTCGATGCCTTTCCGAAGGCGCCGGCGCGCGTCGCCGATCGCCCGAGGGTGGCGAGCGAACGCCCGGTGCGCGGTAGCTGCCAGTGCGACACGGTCGCTTTCGAGCTGACCGCGCCCATCACCTGGGCGCACAACTGCCACTGCTCACGCTGCCGTAAGGCCCGCGCGGCCGCCTTTGCCAGCAACGGATTCACCACGCTGGATGGGATCCGCTGGCTGCGCGGCTCGGAGGCGGTGACGCTCTATCAGCTGCCACAGGCCCGCTTCTTCGCCCAGGCCTTCTGTAGTCGCTGCGGCTCGCCGGTGCCGAGAGCCGATCCTGGTCGGGGAATTGCCGTGATCCCCTACGGCTGTCTGGACAATGCGCCGGACCTGCCGCCTCAGGCCAACATCTTCGTGGCGTCGAAGGCCGACTGGTACGTGATCGCCGACCGACTGCCGCAGTTTGCGGCCGCGCGGCCCTAGGCCAGAATTTCCCCCGGCCTGAATTTCAACTTACCTGGTTCCCGAGGTCAGGCGACGAAGCTGACACCGACGCCGCGGCGTTCAGTCGGCGCCGGACACCAGGAACAGATTGCCCACCGAAGCGCCTTGGCGAATCGGTATGAGCTGCTTGTAGCCGGGTGAGGTGTACCAGGCTTGGGCCTGCTCGACACTCGGGAATTCGAGGACCACGATGCGTGGACGTGGTGGCTCGCCCTCCAGCGAGGTCATCTCCCCGCCGCGGACCAGGAAGCGGCCGCCGAACTCGGCCACCGAGGCGGGGGTGTGTGTGCGGTACTCGGCGTAGGCATCCGGGTCGTGCACGTCGATCTGTCCGATCACATAGCCTTTGGGCATGGCTCGTTCCTCGTTGGTCTCTCGCGGCGCCGCTGTTTCGCGCGTGCTCGTCTCAATCCGCTGCCGCGCCCGGCTCGAAGGCGTGTGGATAGCTGTGTTCCGCCGCCGCTCTGGACACGCGATCGTTGCGGATGTCCTCGTGCACCAGGGCCGGGTCACGCAGCGCCGGATCGCCCCAGCCGCCGCCACCGGAAATCACCATCTCGAACACGTCGCCGCGTCGTAGCGTGTGCATACCCGCCGCGTCCACTGCCATGGACTCACCGTCGCGGTGGATGATGTACGCGGTGCGACTGCCGGGCTGGCCGCCGCCCAGTCCCCATGGATCGGACTGGTGCCGGTCGCCGTTCGTGGTCAACAGCACCTGGTCGGCAAGCACCTCGAAGCGCTTGCGTATCCCCAGACCGCCGCGATACTGGCCGGCACCGCCTGAGTCCTGGACCAGACTGTATTCCTGGACACGCACGAAGGGATGGGCGCGCTCGATCGCTTCAACCGGCGCGTTGCCGGTGTTCGAGAGGATCTGTGGCACAGCCTCGGCGCCGTCGCAGCGAAACGCGCCGCCGTTTCCGCCGCCGAGGATCTCGGTGAACATGTTGTAGCGACCGTCGGCGCGATGCGCGAGGGTCACCGACAGCGTGCTATCGCAGCCCGCGGCGGCGACCATCTCCGGGGCCGCCTTGCCCAATGCGCGCTTGATGGCGGTGGCCATGCGATAGACCCCGGTCATCCGGCCTCGCACCGGGGCCGGGTGGATGGGATCGACGATGGAGCCCTTGCGGGTCAGCAGCGTGATCGGACGGTAGGTGCCGGCGTTGGTGACCGCCTCGCGGCCGAGCAGGGTGGCGAACAGGGTGAGGGTGCCCGACTGGGTGGAGGCAACCGGCACGTTGATGGGCCAGCCGACCTGATCCGCGCAGCCGCGCAGGTCCACCTCGACCTCGCTGCCGCGCACCGTGACCCGGGCGTGCATGGGCACCAGCGGATCGCCGGCGTGCTGACCGTCCAGCGTGTCGTGACCCTCGTAGACGCCGTCCGGGATACGTGAGATCACCGCCCGCATCATCCGCTCGGAGTAGTCCTGCAGCTCTGCCATCGCGGCACGTAGCCGTTCGCGTCCGAAGCGTTCGACCAGCTCGAGGATCCGCGTGCGGCCGCGCAGCACCGATGACATCTGGGCGCGCAGATCGCCTAAGACCACGTCCGGACAGCGCACGTTCGCGGCGATGATCTGCTCGATAGGTCCGCCATACAGATCCCGTTCGAAGTCGATACGCATCGATGGAAGGATCAGGCCTTCCTGGTAGATCTCGGTGGCGGCGGCATTCGAGCCCGCCACGCCGCCACCGACCTCGAGATGATGAGCGATGTTGCCTGCGAAGGCGATCAGCTCGCCGTCGGCCGCGAACACCGGTAGCACCAGGATGATGTCGTTCAGATGCTGGCCATTCTCATAGGCGTTGTTGAGTATGAACGCCTCGCCCGGCCTGACCGTATCGAGTCGGTATTTGTCGTCTATCCAGTCGAGCGCTGCCGACAGCGAGTTCATCTGGATGGGAGTGCCCTCGGCCTGGGCCACGGTGTCGCCGCGCGTGTCCAGGATGGAGGTGCAGAAGTCGCGTGATTCACGCACGATGCTCGAGTGAGCGGCTCGCATCAGCGCCTCGCTCATCTCGCCGGCCGCCGAGCGCAACGCGCCGCTGATGACGGCGAAGTCGCCGGGTGACAGACGCGCGCCGCCGGCGCTCTCCGATGCCTGACTCATCACACGCGCTCCTTTTCCAGATGTAACAGACCGAAGCGGTCGACCCGCAGCAGCCAGCCGTGCGGCACCACCGTGGTCGTGGTGGGCTCCAGACACAACAATGGACCTGGACGTGACGCCTCGCCAGCAGCGGGCAGCGTGGCTCGGTCGACAACAATGGCCGTTCGGGGCTGTCCCCCCAGACTGATAGGTCGCTCGGTGGTCGTCGTGTCGGTGCTCTGGGTGCGCCAGTGCGACAGCAGCGCCGGGGACGGCGCGCTGGCGTTCAGACGCAGTGCGGTGATCTCGATGCGCTGGTCCTCGAAGGCATGACCGTAGCGCTGCGTGTGCACGGCGTGGAAGGCCTGAGCAATGTGGCTCACACCCTGCGTGCGCGCCGTGTCAGGGCAGAACGGCACGCGTAGCTCGAAGCCCTGGCCCAGATAGCGGACGTCGGCGGTGAAGGACAGATTCAGACTGGCGGCTGCCACGTCCAGCGCGGCGAAATCCCGCTGTGCATCGGCCTCGAGCTCGTCGAGCGCTCGGGCCAAGGCCGCCCGCTCTTGCATGACCGCGCCCTGCTGCTCGACCGCGCGCGCGAAATCCATGCGTAGACCGGCGGCGGTCAGACCGAAGGCCGAGAATACCCCGGGGTCGGGTGGTACCAGCACGATGCCGAGCTCGAGCTCGTCGGCCAATGCACCCGCGACCAGCGGGCCGGCGCCGCCGCAGGCGAACAGCGCGTAGTCACGCGGGTCATAGCCCCGTCGGAGCGTGACCGAGCGGATCGCTTCGGCCATGTTCGCCACGGCAATGCGGTAGACGGCGTCGGCCAGCTCTTCGGGCCCGAGGTTCAGCTCGCGCATCAGCGGTTGCGCGGCGCGCCGCGCGGCGCTCAGCGACAGCTGGATACCGCCGGGCAGTGTCGATCGGTCGGCGAGCAGGCCCAGACAGAGCATCGCATCGGTGAGCGTGAAACCCTCGCCGCCGCGGTCGTAACAGGCGGGGCCCGGCTCGGCACCGGCGCTCTTCGGCCCGACACGCAGCATGCCGCCCTCGTCGACCCAGGCGAGACTGCCGCCGCCGGCGCCGATGGTGACGATGTCGGTCATCACCATGTTCAGCGGTTGGTCCTGCACCGTGCCGTAGGCCCCACCATGACCGGTCTCGTGCACCTCCCCATCGGTCACCAGACAGATGTCGGTGCTGGTGCCCCCTACGTCCAACGTGATCAAGGATGGCAGACCGGCCTGACGGGCCAGCGAGGCGGCGCCGGCAACGGCCGCCGACGGACCGGACAGGAACAGGCCAGCCGGTCGGGCGCGGGTTGCCGCAACCGGCAACACGCCGCCGTTGGCCTGCATGATCAGCGGCCGGGCCTGGCAGCCGCTGGCCCGCACCACCTGCTCGAATCGATCCAGATAGCGGTCCACCACCGGTTGCAGGAATGCGTTGATGACGGTGGTGCTGGCCCGCTCGTACTCGCGATGCACCGGACACACGTTCGACGACAACACCATCTGCACGTCGGGATGATGGTCGCGCACGATGCGCTCGATGGCCTGCTCGTGGGCCGGGTTGACGTAGGCATGCAGCAGACAGACCGCAATCGAATCCGGGTGCACGCGTTGCATCAGCGCATCGAGCGTCGCCGCGATCTGGTCGGCGTCCGGCGCCCGCTCGACCTGGCCGTCAGGTCCGATGCGCTCGTCGATCTCGAAGACGTGGGCCCTGTCGATGAATGGCGCCGGCTTGCGGTAGGCCATGTCATAGATGTGGGTCTTCTCCTGGCGACCGATGAAGATCATGTCCCTGAAGCCTCGCGTGGCGAGCAGGGCCGGCTGTCGTGCGCGTCGCTCGATCAGGGCGTTGACGGCCACCGTGGAGCCGTGCAGGACGCGGCTGATCGCGCTCGCCTCGACCCCGGCCAGCTGTAGCGCCCTGGCGAAGGCGGTCGCGGCGGCGCGGTCCGGCGCGTCCGGCGTGGACGGCACCTTGTCGGCGAACACCGCGCCATCGGGGCCGACCACGAAGATGTCGGTGAAGGTGCCACCGGTTTCGATTGCGAGAGTCCAGCTCATGGGATGTGCGGGGATGATCCTGGGTACGAGGGGGCGGATGGCGCCCTATCGGCGTCGACGTCTTCTGCATCGACGACGACCGGCCGTCGGCTCGGGGCGTAGTCCGTCAAGACTACTTCGAACGCCTGGCTCAGTGGTACCGCTGGCGCCCGTCCGTTCCGCGCCCGGGATCGGGTCAGCGGCCGCGGCGGGCACGCTCTTGCAGGCGTCGCAGCGCCGTTGCGCGCCTGGCCAGCTGTTCGTCACGGTCGATGCGCAGCGCCGGATGGTCATCGGGCATCGACGCCAGCGTCGCCCAATCGGGCGCGACCAGCAACGCCTCGTCATACAGGGTCTTACCGTCCGCCTGCTCGAAGACATACGACGGTGAGACGATATACAGCACCCGGGCTGTGCGGGTACCTGGGTTGTGAAGCTGCAGCAGCGTACCCGCCTCGCACACCGCCGCCTGTCCGGAGCGCAGCCGCAGCGAGTATGGTTCGCGCTGGTGTGGCTCGCGCATCCAGATGCAGAGCTCACCGCTGAGCACCTGGGTCACCTGATTGACCGCCGGGTGACGATGGATCCAGGAACGCTGGCCGGCGGCAATGCGCCCGGCTGCGATGCTCATGTCACCCAGACTATCGGGCGCGAGCCCGGCGGCAGCGCCGCCGGTCGCGTTCAGGTACGGGCTGACCTCGGTGCCGTCCGGCACACTTACGAATACGCTGGGTTCGAAGATGCGATTCATGTCCGGTTGTCAGGGCCGGTAGGCCTTCCTCCCCTCGAGCTGTCCTCCGGTTCGCGGGCCCCGCACGGTCCGAGCAGGCGCCTCGACACGCGAGCCCGGATACTACGACTCGCCCGGCGCAGGTGCGACTCGGACAGGTTGCTTGCGGGTACCATTGGGCGGCGGTGATGACGGTCGTGACGGTGGCGAACCCTGACCTCGAGGTCGTTGTGGGCACTACGTCGACATTCGGCGCACCGCTCGGCCGTTTCAGGAGCAGGTTCATGTCTTTACCGGGAATCCGGCTGGTCGCCTCGGTTTTCGAACGACGCAATGCCGAAGGTGATTTTGCCTGGATGATCGAGCAGCCCGAGTACGCTCGGGCGCTGTTCGTGTTCAACGACAACGAGGGGCAATTCGAAGCGCTGCTGGCGGGGCTCGCAGCAGGTGGTGGCAACGCCATCATCCGGCCTTATCAGGCCGGTCGACCGCGTGCTGTGGGGGTGCCCACCGGTCCGGGCTACGACAGGCTGCGACCCGAGGTCCAGGCGGTGATTGACCGGGCGCTGGCACGCATCGGCGAGCTGGTCGGCTGCGGTGACTACGATCGGCTGATCTACAGCGCCGACCCGAGCGATCCGGCGCTGCTCGGTCATGGCATCTTCGAGGTCGGGCAAGACGTGCGGGCATACATCGTCGAGGGACTGCGCCGCATCGCGGCTGGAGATGACGATGCAGGCTGAGTGGCTCGCCCGACAGGGTCTTCGACCGCGTAGCCGGCTAGCAAAGCGCGCCGCCCATCGTCCTACGATCCCTTTTGCTGTGGTTCGATGTTTGCTGCGACGAGCTGCGGCCATCGGAGCGCTGGCCCTGATTGCGGTCCTGGCCGGTGGACGTGGTGCAGCCGCGAGAGGCGTCGAGGCGCCAATTCCGGTGGTGGTCTCGTTCAGCGTGCTGGCCGACTGGGTGCGCGCTATCGGAGCCGAACGGGTGGCGGTGACGACCCTGGTCGGGCCGGGCGGTGACGTGCACGTCTTCGAGCCCGCACCGCGCGATGTGCAGGCGGTGCAGCGTGCCCGCCTGATGTTTGTGAACGGCTACGGTCTGGAGGGGTGGCTGATACGTCTCATCGAGGCGAGTCGCACGAAGGCCGAGCTGGTCGAGCTGGCGCAAGGCGCGAATCTGATGCCACTGAGTCTGACCGGCACGCACGGCGTGGCCTCCGCTCATCACGAGCAGCATGCGGCGTCGGGACATGGTTCCACAGCGGGGAGTTCGAAAGCGGGCAGCGCGCTGGTCGAGCCCGCAGATCCGCATGCCTGGCAGGACGTGGCCAACGCGCGTGTCTATGTGGGCAACGTGACTCGATCGCTGTGCGCAATCGATACCGAAGGCTGCCCCGACTACGAGCGTCGGCAGGCCGCGTACCTGGCCGAGCTGAGCGACCTGGACGACTGGATCCGAGCGTCCATCGCGCGCATTCCGAAGTCGCGACGCACGGTGATCAGCGCGCACGCCGCGTTCGGTTACTACAGCCGTGCCTATGGCGTGCAATTCCTCGCGCCGCTCGGGATCAGCAGTGACAGCGACGCCTCCGCCGCTGACGTGGCGCGGCTGATTCGACGCGTGCGCGGTCTCGGGGCGAGCGCGATGTTCGTCGAGACGCTCAGCGATACCCGACTGCTCGAGCAGGTGTCCAGAGAGACCGGCATGCGCTTGGCCGGCAAGCTGTACGCGGACACTCTGTCGGGCGCGGACGGACCGGCGGCCAGCTATCTGCAGATGATGCGATACAACACGCAATCCATCGTCTCGGCGGTCCTCGGGCGCCCCTGAGCCGACCCGTCAGGCCTCGAGGTGCCGTCTGGACCTGAGCAGCGGCGTGATCACACCCTCGTGACCGAACAGCACGGAGAACAGATAGAAGACTCCGGCGCTGAGGATGATCGAGGGACCGGTCGGCAGACCCGCGTGGTAGGACAGGAGCAGCCCGGCGCAGCAGCTGAGCAGCCCGATGAATGAAGCCAGCGCGATGATCGTGCCGATCGACCGGCACCAGAAGCGTGCCGATGCCGCGGGCAGCACCATCATGCCTACCGACAACAAGGTCCCCAAAGCCTGGAAGCCAGCGACCAGGTTGGCCACCACCAGGACCATGAAGGTGTGGTGCGCGACCGGACTCAGACGGCTCACCGAGCGCAGGAAGCTTGGGTCCAGGCACTCCAGGACCAGGGCTCTGTAGAGCACCGCGAGGACCACCAGGGTCAGCGTCGCAACCCCGGCCAGCAGCAGCAGGGCCGCATCGTTCAAGGCCAGCACGCTGCCGAACAACACGTGCATGAGGTCGACGTTGCTGCCACGCATGGAGACAATGAGCACACCCAGCGCCAGTGAGATGAGATAGAACGCCGCCAGGCTCGCGTCCTCGCGCAGCACCGTGCTGCGCGCGACGAAGCTCGACGCGACCGCGACCGCGAGTCCGGCCACGGCACCGCCCAAGGTCATCGCTTGCACCGAGAGTCCGGCAATCAGGAAGCCGATTGCCGCGCCGGGCAGAATCGCGTGCGCCATGGCATCCCCGGTCAGGCTCATGCGGCGCAGCAGCAG
>JAGRHX010000489.1 GCA_020444775.1 Gammaproteobacteria bacterium | reverse complement strand
CCTGCTCGAGCGCCGGCCGCCTCGCGCAGATGGCACGTTCAGCGCGCCGCGTGTAGCCTCCCGCGAATAGCCGGTCGATAGCCCGGCAATCGATTGCCAGTATGGCCAGTCCGACAACGATCGGCACAGCTGTCGATCGGCGATGATCGATCGTCGATGACATCGACACTACCGCGACACCCTCTTTCTCAGCTTTCGTTCCGAACGTGCTCTACCTTCTGTTGGCACTGTTGCTGAGCGCTCTGCTCTACGGGCCCGCCGTGTGGGTCCGCATGGTCATCACCCGGCACCGGCGTGAGCTGCCAGGCATGCCCGGCACTGGCGGCGAGCTGGCCGAGCACCTGCTACAACGCTTCGGCCTCGAGCAGGTCAAGGTCGAACCGACCAGCGACTGGAACGATCATTTCGACCCGGACAGCAACACGGTGCGGCTGTCCCCGGCCCACTACAGCGGACGTTCGCTCTCGGCGGTGGCCGTCGCCACCCACGAGGTCGGCCATGCGCTCCAGCATCATCGTCGCGAGACCCTGATCGGCCTTCGAGCCCGACTCGCGCCGGTCGTGCAACGCACCGAGCTGATTGGCATGGGCCTGCTGATCGTCGCCCCCGTTATCGGTCTGCTGGCCCGCCATCCCGGGCTACTCCTGCTGCTGTTCGGACTACATGTGATCTGCCAGCTGGTCCGCGTGGCCTTCCATCTGCTCACCCTGCCAGTCGAGTGGGACGCGAGCTTCGGCAAGGCGCTACCGATTCTGCGCGAGGGCCGCTATATCGCTCCCGACGAGTACGGCAAGGTGAACCATGTGTTGCTGGCCGCGGCACTCACCTACGTGTCAGCGGCGCTCGCCAATGTCGTGCACCTGTGGCGGCTGCTGTTTCGCCGCTGAGCCGAACGAAGTGGCCCGACCGGTGGGCTCTGATCGACCAGGTGTATCCGCCCGTCGCCTTCCGCGACCTGGATCCGGACGCCACAATCCATGGCATGATTCGCTGGATGAGCGGCGTGCCGCATTCCCCGAGCCTGGAGCCGTCGAGATGACCTGGTCGATCATCGCCCACGATCGCCGCAGTGGACGTCTGGGCGTGGCGATCGCCAGCCGCGCCTTCGCGGTCGGCGCGACCTGCGTGTACGTGCAGCCGGGTATCGGTGCCATCAGCTCGCAGGCCTATTCCAACCCGTACCTGGCGCTGAACACCCTGGACGCGCTGCGCGCCGGCCAGTCGGCGCGGGATGCGTTGCGCGCGGCGCTGCAGGCCGATCCGGGACGGGCCTTCCGCCAGGTGCATCTGCTCACCGCCAGCGGTGAGTGCGCCTACAGCACCGGCCAGGACTGCATCGGCTGGGCGGGCGACCTGCGAGCCCCCGGGGTGAGCGTGGCCGGCAACATGCTGAGCGGTCCGCGGGTGCTCGAGCAGAGTCTGCAGACCTTCCTGGCACATGACGAATGCCCGCTGGCCGAGCGACTGCTGCGTGCGTTGTCGGCCGGCGAGGCGGCCGGCGGCGACAAGCGCGGTCGCCAGGCCGCGCGGGTGGTGGTGTTCGCCGGCGAGCCCTACCACGAGATCGATCTGCGTGTAGACGATCACCCCGATCCCATCGCCGAGCTGTGGCGACTGTATGAGGTCGCGCATGAAGGCTTCATGGCGAGCCGCGCCTGCACGCCGACCCGCGACGACCCGGGTGGCATCTACGAGCACGTGGCTCGGGCGCGGCACATCGAAGCCTTCAACGAAGCGCTGGGCCCGGTCGATTTCTCGCGATTCTGGAAGCGCTGAGCCTCGTCCTCCACAGGGTGTGACGGTCAGCGGGCACGCTCGATGTCCTTGAGCCTGCGGATCGGCCGGCTCCTTCAGATCCGCGTGTCTCGGTCGATGCTTGCAGATGACCCCTGCCCGCTTTCGCAGCCCGAGCGGCGTCAATCGGCCAACCGTGTGGCCGGCCGGACCATGCTCCAGACCGGCCCCGGACCATCAGACCGCGTCGCACGGGACGCCGTGCACGCAGGCCGCGCATGGCAACCGGTCGAACCATTGCTGGGCGAGCCGTTCCTGGCCGCCCCGGGTGCGGGTAATCTGAACCCTGCGAGCGGGTGAGCCCCTTGAGAATCTGTG
>JAGRHX010000488.1 GCA_020444775.1 Gammaproteobacteria bacterium | reverse complement strand
TAGTTGCCGTACACGCAGCGCAGCACGCTGCTCTTGCCCGAGCCCGATGGCCCGGCCAGGGCGACGCATTCGCCATCGTGCACGTCGAAGTCCAGTCCTTGGAATGCCTTGATGTGGGCGCCAGCCTGGGTGTGCAGGACGAAGGACTTGCCGAGCGCACGAACCGACAGACGAATCGATCGGGTCATGGCGTCAGCACCGATGAGACCAGCAGCTGGGTGTAGGGATGCTGCGGATCGTCGAGCACCTGGTCGGTCAGGCCCTGCTCGATGATTCGGCCGCGCTGCATCACCAGCAGTCGGTCGGCCAGCAGCCGGGCCACCGCCAGATCGTGGGTGACGATGATCACCGACAGGCGCAGCTCGTCGACCAGTCGCCGCAGCAGGTCGAGCAGCCGGGCCTGCACCGAAACATCCAGACCGCCCGTGGGCTCGTCCATCAGCACCAGTCGCGGCCGGGTCACCAGGTTGCGTGCAATCTGCAGACGCTGCCGCATGCCACCGGAATAGGTCTCGGGCGTGTCGTCGATTCGACTCGAATCCAGCTCCACGCGTTCGAACCAGCCCTCGACCTGCTTGCGTATCCGCCCGTAGTGACGCTCGCCGCGGGCCATCAGGCGCTCACCGATGTTGCCGCCCGCGCTGACCGTCATACGCAGGCCCAGTCGCGCGTCCTGGTGGACAAAACCCAGTTCGGTGCGCAGCAGCGCGCGTCTGCGCGGCTCGTCCAGGTCGTGCAGGTCGACTTGGACACCATCCTCGCCCGTGTACAGCACCCGGCCCCGGTCGAGCGGGGAGAGCGCGGCCAGGCAACGTAGCAGCGAGCTCTTGCCCGATCCCGATTCACCGACCACGGCCAGCACCTCGCCGCGCCACAAGGTCAGCTCCAGATCCTGACAGGCTTGAATCTCGCCGAAGTGGCGCGTCACGCCGCTCGCCTCGAGGATGATACGCTCGGTCGATTCGACCGCCGGGTGGTCTGTAGCGCCGATGCTTCTGTCGACCAGCGTGCTCATGCGGGTGATGACCGGCGCGCGACCGACTCCTGGCGACGCCTGCAATGGTCGGTATCCGAACAGGTGAACATGCGGCGACCCTGGTCGTCGAGGACGATCTCGTCGAGGAACACGTCGGCGGCGCCACACAGCGCGCAATGCTCCGACCAGCGTTGCACCTGGAACGGATGATCCTCGAAATCCAGGCTCCTCACCGAGGTGTAGGGTGGCACCGCGTAGATGCGCTTCTCACGACCAGCGCCGAAGAGCTGAAGCGCCGGCATGGCCTGCATCTTCGGGTTGTCGAACTTCGGCGTCGGCGATGGCGACATCACATAGCGATGATTGACGCTTACCGGATAGTCGTAAGCGGTCGAGATATGGCCGTGACGGGCGATGTCCTCGTACAGCTTCACGTGCATCACCCCATACTCCTCGTAGGCGTGCATGACCCTGGTCTCGGTCTCGCGTGGCACCAGGAAGCGCAATGGCTCGGGAATCGGCACCTGATAGACCAGCACCTGGTCCGCGCGCAGCGGCAGCTCCGGTATCCGGTGTCGGGTCTGTATGATCGTCGCGGCGGCGGTATCCTCGGTGGTGCGGATGCCGGTGACGCGCTGGAAGAAGCGTCGGATGCTCACCGCGTTGGTGGTATCGTCCGAACCCTGGTCTATGACCTTCAGGCAATCGTCAGGGCCGACGATGCTGGCGGTGACCTGGACGCCGCCGGTGCCCCAGC
>JAGRHX010000487.1 GCA_020444775.1 Gammaproteobacteria bacterium | reverse complement strand
GTTGTCGGAGTCGTTTGAACATGGACACGCTCCAGATCGAGACCGGTGGCCGATAACGGGTTGGGAGCGCGTATCGGGCAGTGTAGACCCATCCGGGTCGAAGCATCGCCGTCGCATCGGTTCCTGAACGCGCGGACCTCACGCGGGGATCAAGCGACTGCGCGGTGAGATTCTTGAGCGGCGGCGCCAGGCTTTGCGACGCGGCGCGTTCGTGCCCAATCAGCCTGTGATAGCCTGCGCGCTCGCCGCCGGGTGTCCTGGAGGATAAGTTGAAAAGGCTCAAGCTCTCGCTGGTGGTCGTGATCGTGGTGCTGATTGTCCTGTTGGCCTTCGGCACCCGACTGTACCAGGTGGTGCCGCCCGGCCACGTTGCGGTCGCCACCCTGTTCGGTGACGTACGTCCGACGCCCTACGAGGAAGGTCTGCACGTGCCCGTCAATCCCCTATACGACTGGTATATGTTCGACGTCCGCGAGAAGTCTCACAAGGAGACCGCGAACGTGCCCAGTCAGGACCAGCTGCAGACGCAGGTCGATGTCAGCGTGCAGTATCGGTTGCGACGTGAGGACGCGCCGCGCGTGCTCAAGGAGACCGGTACTGCCAGTGATGTGCTCGATGTGCACCTGGTGCCGAAGCTACGCTCGGTGCTGCGCGAGCAGGGCAAGTCCATTCGACGGGCCGAGGACTTCTTCCTCGAGCGTACCCAGGACATGCTGCAAGGCGCGTTGCTCGAGGGACTGCGCAGCTATCTGGCACCCAAAGGTGTAGAGATCCAGGCCGTCCTGATCAGGGACATCACCTTGCCGCCGTTCATCATCAAGGCGATCGAAGGCAAGAAGGAGCGTGAGCAGGCGGTGGAGAAGCAGAAGGCGGAGCTCGAGCGATTCCGCACCGAGCAGCAGCAGAAGATCGCCGCCGCGCAAGCCGAACGCGAGGCGGCCGAGGAGCAGGCAGCCCGGCGCCGCGTGCTGGCCGATGCGCAGGCCTACGAGATCGAGCGTATCAATCAGGCGATCGGTGATAATCCAAGCTACGTGCGTCTGCAGGCGCTAAAGTCGCTCGAGTCCATCGCCAAGGATCCCGCCGCCAAGCTGTATTTCCTCGATGGCAGCAGCCCCATGCCCTTGCCGTTGATGCACATGGGCGAGCCGATGACGCCGCTCCGTTAGTGCCGGTGCTGGCCCGAAGCAAGGTGGCCCGATCGACGGCCCTCAGAACGCGTGAGATCCGCCCCATCAAGGCGGCATTGTTCATGCTTGCGGCCTGCGGTTGCTTTTCGTTCAACAGTATCTTCGTGCGTTTCGCGGCCGAGGACGTGCATCCGTTCGAGATCGCTTTCTTCCGCAATCTGTTCGCCATCGTCTTCATCCTGTTGCTGGTCCTGCCGGTGGACGGCATGCGGGTGTTCCGATGTCAGCGCCCCGGGCTGTTGATGTTACGTGGCTTCGTCAACGCGGCCTCGATGCTGGCCTGGTTCTATGCCGTGCCGTTGATGCCGCTCGCCGATCTGACCGCGCTGGGCTTCACCGCGCCGCTGTGGGCGACCTTGCTCGCGGCATTGTTTCTCGGTGAGCGGATCCGGATCAGGCGCTGGTCAGCCACCTTGATAGGTTTCGCCGGGACCCTCATCATCATCCAACCGGGATTCAAGGACTTTCACTGGGCAACCTGGCTGGTCTTGTTCTCCTCGGCCAGCTGGGGCGCAACCGTGATCGTGGTCCGTCATCTGACCGCGTATGAGCGACCCAATACCATCCTCTTCTACCAGGCGGTGATGATGGCGCTTTGCGCGCTGGTGCCGAGTCTGTTCTTCTGGCAATGGCCGCCGTTGCCGGCCTTCGTCTGGTTGCTGGCCCTGGGCGCGCTGGCCGCCGGCGCGCACTGGTTCCACGTGCGCGCCTACGCCATGCAGGAGGTGGCGGCCCTGCAGCCGCTGGATTTCTCGCGTCTGCCCATCGTCGCCGCCGCGGCCTGGCTGTTGTTCGGCGAGATCGCCGGCCTGGAGGTCTGGTTGGGGGCGGCGGTCGTGTTCGGCGCCGGCCTGTACATCTCTTATCGAGAGGCGCAGCTCAAGCGTCAGCGGCTGCGGTAGCGGGAGCATCGTATCGTGGGTGTCGATGACTGACGGGTTTGTGGAGAGGGCAACGATGATAAGTCATATCGACCATGTGGTATTGACGGTGCGAGACATCGACGAGTCGGTCGAGTTCTTCGCCCGGGTCCTGCAGGTGGAGATCATCACCTTTGCCGAAGGGCGTAAGGCGCTGAAGTTCGGCAATCAGAAGATCAATCTGCAGTACCTGGGCCAGGAGCGACGCAATCACGCCGCGGTGGGCTCGGGCGATCTGTGCCTGATTGCGGATCGGCCGCTGGCCCGGGTCATCGAGCATCTGAAGGCGCAGTCGATCGAGATCCTCGAAGGACCGGTAGAGAAATCCGGCGCACAGGGGCCGATGCAGTCGGTGTACTTCAACGACCCGTCGGGCAACCTCATCGAGATCAGTGACTACGGACCCGCGGCGGGTGCGCGGCCATGACCATCCTTGCGCGCTACATGGCGCTGGTCGATCGGATCCAGGCGAGAATGTCGCTGCCGCCGATCGTGGAGGTGGACTTTCCGCCGGTCGAGCACGACGCGGATCGCAGCTCGGAGTTCGGGGTGTTCGTGCTCGGTGATGGCAGCGTGGGTCTGTGCTTCGTGCTGCTCGGTGACACCCTGCAGGTGCTGCACGAGCGCTTCGAGCCCGCGCGTCTGGTCGGACGTGATCCCGCGGCGCTGGCCCGTGAGCTGATCGACGGCGACCAGACCGCTCGCACGCTGGCGATGGGGGCCATCAATGCCATCGGTCAGTGCGTATTCGAGCGAGCGCGTTTCGAGCTCGATGTGGACACCGACTCCATCGGGCTGCTGGCACCATGCGCGGACGACGTGGTCGGCATGGTCGGCCTGTTCCCGTCGCTGCCTGAGCGGATACTCGCCAGCGGCGCGCGGCTGGTGGTGATCGAGCGCCGGCCGCGGCAGGTCCTGGAGCATCCGCGTCTGTCCTTCAGTCTGGATCCATCGAGTCTGCAGGCCTGCAACAAGGTGCTGTGCACCAGCAGCGTGGTCCTCAACGACTCGTTGGACGAGATCCTGGGCCACTGCCGCCGGACCGAGTCGGTCTCGGTGGTGGGGCCGACTGCCGGCTTCCTACCCGATCCGCTGTTCGAGGCCGGTGTGGACGTGGTTGGTGGCACCCGTGTCACGGACGCGGCCGAGCTGATTCGGCGGCGTCGGGCCGGCGAGCGCTGGATGCCCCTGGCCACCAAGTACTGTATCCGGCGCTCGGACTATCCGGGATACGAAGCGCTGCTGGCCGCGCTGTAGCTCAACCGCGTACGGGTCGAACCGGTCAGCGTCAACCCAGGCTCAGCCGACCGGTGGCACCAGCACGTACGCGCCACGCACACCACCGCGCTTCAGCAGCCCCAGCGCCTCGTTGGCCTGCTCGAGGGGGAAGCACTGCACTTGCGGGTCGATACCGGCCTGCTCCGCCAGCGGCAGGAAGCGGGCGATGTCCCCGGCGGTGACGTTGGCCACCGACTTGATCTCCTTCTCCAGCCACAGATGTCGGCCGTAGTCGAGATCGAGCAGCGCCTGCTTGTCGCGATCCTCCTTGCGGATCGCGTTGATCACCAGGCGGCCGCCCGGCTTCAGATTTGCCATCGCCTCGACGACCGGCAGCCATGCCGGCGTGGTGTCGATGATCGCGTCGAGCGCGAAGGGCGCGCGCTCGCGAATGGCGCCGGCCCAGGCCGCACCCAGTTCCAGCGCGAACTCACGCACCATCGCCTCGCGGGCGAAGACGCAGATCGGTGAGTTGGGATACAGACAGCGTGCCAGCTGCAGCACCAGGTGTGCGGAGCCGCCAAAGCCGGTGAGTCCCAGAGCCTGACCGTCGCGCAGCCCGCACAGTGACAGCGCCCGGTAGCCCACCGCCCCGGCACACAGCAGCGGCGCGGCCTTGGCACTGGAGAAGCTCGCCGGCACCGGTTGCGCGTAGCGTTCGTCGACCGTCATCAGCTCGGCGTAGCCGCCATCGACGTCACGACCGGTAGCGCTGAAGGCCGGATCCAGATTCTCGTGGGCGGCGCCGCTGGAGTGATGGATCCAACCGACGCCGACTCGGTCGCCCTCGTGGAAGCGCCGCGCCCGCGAGCCCCTGGACTCGACCCGGCCCACCACCTCGTGGCCCGGGATGACCGGCAGTCTGGGCGGTGGGGTCCGACCCTCGATCTCGTCGAGCTCGGTGTGGCAGACGCCACAGGCTTCGACCCGGATGCGGATCTGGTTCGGGCCGGGTATCGGCTCGGGGACCTCCTGCAAACGTAGCGGGTAGGGCTCCAGGTGCAGATCGCACAGCCGGTGCAGGACCATTGCCTTCATCTGTCGAACATCCCGGGCGCCCCGCTCAGAGCCGTTCCGGCAGATGCGCACGGATCTCCTTGATGCCCTGGGTGACGATGTTGGCGGCTGTCTCGCTGCGCAGCAGGGTCCGTACGTCGTCCGCCAGATGGTGACGCAACAGCCCAAGGAAGGCCGGGGCGGCGAGAATGTGCAGACGTTGATAGCGCCCGCTGCGACCGGCCTCGTTGAGGGTCTGACCCAGCGTGCGCGCGAATCGCTCGGCTTCCTCTCGCTTCGGCTCGTCACGCTCTCCGCCCACGCCGTGCATGCCGCGACCGACCGAGTCGGCGCGACGACCATCCCGATCGCTGACCATGTCACGTGGCCGGATTCGCGACTCGGGATGCGACAGATCCTGGACCTCGCTCAACTGGTCGCGCGCGGATTCCGCGCTGAAGATTCGAGCCCTTGCAGAATCGGCACAAACAACCCAGACCGTCATGTGCGTTGCTCCGTTGTATCCAATGACCTTCGTTGTTGCGGACTCACTACACGCATGTGGGGCGTGCCGAATCCATCCTGTTGGCCGAACACCCGAGCGCGGCTCAGCCGCGCAGCTCCGCTTCGCCGGCCCGTCGCGCATGGTGCTCCAGACACTCGGACTCCCGGCCTCGAATCACACGCTCGCCCTGCAAGGGGCCGTGAGTCTCGGTGACCACCGTACGCTGTCCTTCGTCATGATGGTCGCGGGCGAAGTACAGCACCACCCAGTCCCGGTTCCGTGCCAGCGAATGTGCTCTGGCCGTGTTCGAGTACATCGCCGTATAGCTCCAACCGCCGTGCTCGGTATGCAGGATCGGCAGCCAGGCCACATGCTCCGGGTTGAAGCGCCGTGGCGCGATGGTGGGGAGCGTGTTGGACTCGGCACGTTGCCGATAGAGCGCGTCGACGTGCAGCAGCGCGGCGATATCGGGTTCGGAGCTGGTCTCGGATCGGGTCTGGGATATGGGGTGGTCAGCGCGTCCGCGCGAGCGTGACAGACGTTCGCTCAAGGTCGCGCGCAGGGCCGCCGCGGTACGTGGTCCGATACCCGGCACGTCTTCCAGTCGACCGTCGTGCGCGGCCGCCTCCAGATCGGCAAGTGTGTCCACGTGCAGATGCTCATGGATGGCGCCGGCCAGTTTCGGGCCGATACCGGGCAGCGTCTGGAACAGCTTCTCGGGCTCGCTCTCGCCACGCAGCCGTTCCAGCTGTGCCCAGCGTCCGGTCTGTAGCATCTCTTCGATGGCCCGCGAGATCCGTTCACCGATGGCGGGCAGCGCGACCAATGCTGAACGTCCGCCCTCGGCATGGATCCGCATGAGCGGTTGACGCAGCTCGCGGACGCTGCGCGCGGCCCTGCGATAGGCCGTGACCCGGAACGGATCCGCGTCCTGCTGCTCGAGCAATGCCGCTACCTCCTCCAGGCGCTCGGCGATGACCGCATTGCTGGAATCGCTCGTGGTCATGTCCTCCGGCCGGTTCGAATCAAGACCGGGTATCGATGCCGGCGAGCATCGATGTCCGTGAGCATCGATGTCCGCGAGCATCGATGTCCGTGAGCATCCAGGTCTGTGAGCGGGGACGTCGTTCAGCGGGCGACCGGCGGCGAGCTCGGCGCCGGCGCCCGCAGCGGCTCAGGCGGCAGTTGCCGACTGTTGTCAGTGCGACAACAGCAACGGTGTCTCGGCGTCCTCGATCATCTCCCGCGTCACCCCGCCGAACAGGGTTTCCCTGAATCGCGAATGGCTGTAGCCGCCCATGACGATCAGGTCGGCGCCGATGTCCTCGGCCTTGGTGAGCAGGGTATCCGAGATGCTCTGCCCTGCTGAGGCGATGGTGTCGACCGTGACCTTCGCGCCATTACGTGCCAGCGCCGTGGCGATGTCGGCGCCCGGCTCTTCACCATGGCCGTCGCCACCCACCTCTGGCTCCACGCAGGCGAGCGTGACCTGATCGGCCTGCACCAGCAGCGGCATGGCGTCGGCCACCGCGCGGGCCGCCTCACGACCGCTGTCCCAGGCCACCAGGATGTTGCGTGCGAGCGGCTTGCCGCCCCAGCGTGCCGGCACCATCAACATCGGCCGCCCACTGTCGAACAGCCCGCCCTCCAAGGCGTCCAGCAGTGCCGGGTCATAGGCCTCCTCGTCCGGTTGACCGGTCAAGGTGAGATCGGCATAGCGAGCGTGGCGGGCGACCTGACCGGCGATACTGCTGGCCATCTCCGAGATCAATCGGATGTCATCGGAGATTCCGTTGGCGGCCAGTCGAGCGCGGGCGCGAACGGCGGCGGCCTCGATACGTGCTTTGGAGGCCTCGATCTCCTGGACGATGAACTCAGCGCCGCTGTCCAGGCCAGTGCCATAGATGAGCGTAGGTGGCTGGGCGATGGCCAGCACAGTCAGATGCGCGTCCAGACGTCGAGTCAGCTCACAGGCCGTATCGATACGTGCATCGGCCGCCTGTGAATCCTCGACGACCACCAGCAGGTTCTTCATTGTTCGTTCTCCGCGAGTCGACTCACAGCGCCAGGAAGGCTCGTCGAGCCCGGCCAGCGTTGCCAGGTCGCCAGTCTTGTCGGTGTGTCAGGAGTGCATGGGTGGCGCGGCCCCATGGGCAAGCCGTGCCTCGCGGCAGTGTAGCCAATTGGCTGCGACGATCCATGCCTTGCCTGCGCACGACTTCACTCTACCAGCGCAGCATGCAGCGATCGCTCGGTCGCGGATCTGTCCTGGATCAAGCAATGTCGGATCCGTGGCCGCTGCGCGACGTCGGTATGGTGCGTGATCCAGGTCAAGCGGTGAGGGGATGCGCGATGGCAAGCTTGTCATGAAGCTTGGTCCAGGCGGCGCACGCGTCGGACATGTTCGCGGCTACGCAACGTTGGGGGGCATCCATGCAAGTTGGGGAATACTGCACACGCGAGGTGGTGGTCGCGCCACGCGATGCCGATGTGGCGGAGGCTGCCCGTTTGATGCGTGAATACCACGTCGGCACCGTGGTGGTGGTCGAGGAGGGCGCCACCGGTAACCGCCCGGTCGCCATCGTCACCGATCGCGATCTGGTGATCGAGGTGCTCGCCCCGGGATTGGACCCGACGGGTCTGCGTGTCTCGGATCTGCCGACCATGGACCTGCTCAGCCTCAAGCAGACTGACGATCTGATGAGCGCAATGGAGCGGATGCGTGCGCATGGTGTGCGGCGCGCACCGGTGGTCGATGACGACAACAGACTCCAGGGCCTGCTGTCAATGGACGATGTGCTGAGCGCGATGGCCGAGTTGCTCGGCAACATGACCAGCTTGATGAATCGGGAGCTGCGCTCGGAGATGGACCACCGACCGTGAGCGGCGTGATTGCCGGTCTCGCCCGCCAGGGTTGGATTGGAGGTCGCCCGGCCCGCCGTTGTGGACGGCTACGAGGCGTGGCTCGTGTCGACCGATCCTGATCTGGAAATGGGCGCCGATCCCGTCATCGAGGCTGCCGCGTTCTGTCTCGCGCACGCGCCCGATCTGGTCTGGATGGGATCGAAACCGTTTCGCCGCGTGGCGCAGGATCCGGGCTTCGCCGATGCGCTGCGTGCCAATCTGCGCGGCTTCGACGCGGCGCGCCGCTACCCGCCCAATCTGACCTTCATCGGCCGGCTCTCGCCAGAGCAGCTTGCACGACTGCCCAGGCCGTGGTTCGGCGATGTCACCACTGCGCCGGATGTCACGCCCGAGGAGGTGGGTTTCGGCGAGATCATCGACCAGCGCATGCTTTACGCCCTGCTACACGCCGCTGACGTGCTGGAGCCACCCATCGTCGATTTCCCCGGCGCGCACACGCTCGCGCAGATCGAGGCACTGCGCGCGCACCCGGTGCTGCGACCACTGGCCGCGCGTCTGGCGCAACGGCTCGATGCCGCCGGCCGCGATCGTGCGGAGCTGACTGCATCCGGGGCGACCGGGGCCTTGCCGCTGCAGATCGACGCGGAGCCCGCCGGCGTGGTCCGGCGCGACGATCGCGCCGAGGGTCGTGAGGATGCCAACCTGGATGCCCGGACCCTGCTCGAGGGATTGTGTGCGAAGGCCACCGCCAGCCATGCGCTGATGCTGGCCCTGCAGCGAGCCGGTCTGCAGCCGACCGATGTCGACTACATCATCAGCTGTGGCGAGGAGGCTTGCGGTGATCGCTATCAGCGCGGTGGCGGCGGCATGGCCAAGGCCGTCGGCGAGCTGTGTGGCTGCGAGCAGGCCTCGGGCATGGACGTGAAGAATTTCTGCGCGGGCCCGGCCTCGGCGCTGGTGACCGCCGCCGCCCTGGTCAAGAGCGGGCTGTACGCACGCGTGGCGGTGGTCGCCGGCGGTTCGTTGGCCAAGCTGGGAATGAAATGCGAGGCCTTTCTGGCCCACGACATGCCGGTGCTCGACGATTGTCTGGGATCGATGGCGGTGCTGGTCGGGCGCGCCAATGCCGCCGCGGTGGCGCGTATCCGTATCGAGCCCGGTGCGGTGGGGATCGCGCGTATCGGCGCCAGCACCTCCGACCAGGCTGTCTACGAGCAGCTCATCAGCCGCCCGCTGCAGCGTCTCGGGCTGCGCATGGCCGACATCGACCGTTTCGCGCCGGAGCTGCACAACCCGGAGATCATGGAGCACGCTGGCTCTGGCGACGTGGCGCACAAGAACTATCGAATGATTGCGGCGCTCGGGGTGCTCAGTGGCGAGCTGAGCAAGGCCCGGATGCAGGCTTTCATCGACCGGGTCGGCATGGTCGGCTTCGCGCCCACCCAGGGACACATCCCGTCCGGTGTGCCGTACATCGGTCATGCGCTGCGGGCGATGGCCGCCGGTGAGCTGCGGCGGGTCATGTTCGTGTGCAAGGCCAGCCTGTTCCTCAACCGGCTGACCCATCTGTACGATGGCGTATCGTTCCTGCTCGAAGCGACCGGTCGTGATGGTCGGGGCTTGGAGCAGACGCATTCGAGGTGAGCAGAACCATGTTGAAGGGCAAGAAGATCATCCTGTTCGGTGAACGTGACGACGTCTCGGGGCAGGCCTTGCGGCACTGCGTCGAGGCCGCCGGCGGCGAGGTCGTCTATGAGAGCACCTCCTGTTTCGTCTGAACGTCCGCCGGTGCCGCAGGTCTTGCGGAGCAGGAGGACGTCAAACAGCTTGCCGAGGAACACGGCGTCGAGTCGCTGATCGTGGTGTTCGGATTGAACGAGCCGTTCAATCTGCGAATCATGGCCAGCACCTTCAAGCATGGCGACCCGAGCTATGCCGGCGCGTTGGGCGGGATCGCGCTGGGGCTGCCGAGCTATCACATCCTCGAGCTGAAGGACCAGATACCCGCCGACGTGTGGTCGCGCGAGATGGCCTTCAAGGAGCTCGAGATGGAAGATGAACGTATCGAGCAGATACGTGCCGTCATGCGCGAGGTGCGCGAGTCCTGAGGGCCGGGCGGCCCTGAGCGGATCCCTGGCCGAATCCCTGGCCGAAGCCAGGATGGATGCGTGCAGGGTCTGCCTGGTGACTATCAGAATTGGGTCTGCTCGTCGATCCCGGTCTGAAGCGCGGTCAGGGCGCGTTCCACCAGGGCCAGTCGCAGCGCGTACTCGGCCTCGGGTGGCTGGCCAGGCTCGCCGAACGGATGTGGGATCGCGATGCTTTGCACGATCCGGTTCGCACCCACCGTCTTCGAGATCGAGGTGATCGAGCATACATGAACGGTCGGGATCCCGGCCCGCTCCAGCTCTTTGCATATCGTTGCACCGCAACGAGTGCAGGTGCCTCACGTCGAGGTCAGGATCACTGCCTGCACGCCTACATTGACCAGTGTTGCCGCGATCAGCTCACCGAAGCGCACGGCTTGATTCACCGAGGTGGAGTTGCCGACCGTGGCGTAGTAGGTCTCGTGCAGTCGCCCGATCCGGCCCTTGCGCTCCAGCTCGCGTAGCGCGTCCAGTGGCAGTACCCGGTTCGGGTCCTGGTTGGCATGGGTCGGATCGTAGCCACCGTGCACGCTCTGATAATGCTCGGCATCCAGACGTTGCAGCCCGGTGATGTCATAGGCGCCGTAGCGGCTGGCGCTTGCCGACTCGATGTGATCTGGATTTCCGCGTGGCACGATCCCACCCGAGGTCACCAGCGCCACGGTCGCGTTGCGCAGATCGGCAACCGCAGGCGCCGGTGGCACCTTGTCGAAGCTCGGCATGGCGTATTCGCTCAGCGGCTGGCGTCCGGCGATGCGCTCCAGCAACATCTCGATGGCGCGTTCGGCGCCCGTGGTGGACGCCCGCCGGTTGCGCCGCAGGCCCTGCGTGTAGAGCTGGTCGGCCGCTGGATCCAGTGCTTCGCCACGCTGCAGCTTGAGCGCGACGCGTAGCATGGCCGTTGCCGCTTCACGCATGCTCATCACATCGCTACCGGTGCGCACGATGTGCAGCGTGCGCCGGTACTGCGCCAGGGCCGGGTTCTCCTCGTAGAGTCCGGTCACCGCGGGGATCTCGTAGTGTCGGGCGATGCTGCTGGCGAGAAGCCCACAGGCCATCCCGTAGCGGCCGGCATTGAAGGCCGGCCCGGCCAGCACCACCTCGGGTCGCGGCGCGTCGGCGGGGCGTTGCTCGAGCAGCTCCAGGACCTTTGCCGCGACCTGCTCCGGATGCGTCGCGGCGTGATTGTCACCGACACAGACGGTGGCGACGATCCGCAGGTCGGGCTCGAGTCGCTGCATCAGCAGGCCCGGACCCCGCGCGCCTTCGAAGATGCGTGGCGGCAGATCGGCGCTCTCCTCACCGCCCAGGCCGGCGAAGAACTGATTCAGCACGTGGATCGCGTGGACAGGTGTGCTCACCTTCATATCTCCTCGCAGCTCAGGCTCTCGAAACCCATCTCGTTGGTCGCGCCGATGATGGCCTGCAGCTCCACCTCCAGACTGCCGTCCGGGCGCAGGCTGTACGGATAACCACCGGACAGGCGTTGCACATCCGGCAGCGGACCGATGGTGGTCCGCATCGGTGGCAGCAGGACGCGTTGGTTGGCGTTGCCGGTGGAAACGATGCTGATCGCGCGGCTGGAGGTATCGGCCAGTGATTGTGAGGCGCCGTCGGCGCCGGCGAACTCGTCGGTCAACGCCACGCAGGGCAGACCCGCCGACTCGAGCCGATCGATGACCAGCATCAGATCCGCGTCGGGGTTGCCGAAGCCCTCCTTGCTGATGACGACGCCGTCCGGCTCGAGTGCCCGCAGCAGCTCACAGGCGTGTGCCGCGCAGTCCTGTTTCTGACCGAGCCGGGTGGGCAGCTGGCCGAGCACCATGCCAGCCATACGCCAACGCTGGCCGTGACCGCGCAGTAGCGCCATCACGATCGGGTTGTTCTGATGATGGTAGGTGGTGTTCTTGTCACAGGCGCTGACACAGTTGCCAGAGACAACCGCGCTGTCGATGGCGAGTAGCGGATCGATACTCATGGGCAGGACCTCGCCCGCGTAGCGACCCTGCACATAGGTATCGTGAAGCAGCCCCTGGGCCAGCACCAGGTCCAGATAGGCGATGCGTGGCAACGGAACCGACATGCCGCGCTCGTCCAGCGCCAGCGTCAGATGCTGCTCGACGTCCGGCGGCTGGCCGTGGCAGACGGCGGCGAGACGCTCGGCGAGCCGATATCCGCTCCGGCGCAGCACGGCCTCGTGCTCGTGCGGGGTCGTGTCCGGCCGCGGGCGTAGCTCGAGCACCACCAGCTGCAGATGCGCGAAGCGCGTGTAGTCGGCGCCCGGACCGCACAGGTCGATGATGCCTTCCTGAAAGCCGACGATGGGCCCGCAGCTGACCACCGCCACGCCATCGAGCACGGCCGTGTCGCCGCTGCCGGGGCTCGCGCCGGACATCTTCGCGCGTGGCTCGATGACGTCCTTGACACAGACGATACGGATGTTGTCACCCGGGTGGGCGAGGCGGATGCGGCAATCCTCTATACATGGCTCGCCGCAGCGTAGCTCCTCGGCCAGCGCCGGACAATCGACCTGCAGACAATGATCCAGCAGACGTGTCGTGTCACCTGCTGCCAGGGTATCGATACGATATCGGTTCAGGGTCAGGCTCATTCTGGCACTCGCTTGCCGGTGGCCCCGTGTACTCTCAGCGGCCGTAGTGTCTCTCGATCCGGTCGAAGGCGTCATTGATGGCGTCTTCGTCCACGCAGAAGGCCATCCGCACGTGGTGCTCTCCGCTCGGGCCGAAGGCACTGCCGGGTGTGACCGCCACGCCGATCCCGTCGAGCAGCTGGTCGGCGAAGCGCTCGCTATCGACGTGCGGTGCGACGATCCGCGGGAACACGTAGTAGGCGCCCTGTGGTTGCACGTAGTCGAACACGTGCGGGACCGCGTCGAGCCGTTCGCGGATGAGCTGGCGGCGGCGATTCAGGATGGTCTCGAACTCGCGCACGTGATCCTGCGTGCCGCTGAGCGCGGCGAGCGCGGCGATCTGGGAGATGCGTGGCGCGCAGATCAGCATTGCGTCATGGACCTTGAGAAGCTGGCTGCGAAGCTGCTCGGCGAGGACGATGTAGCCGAGCCGCCAGCCGCTCATCGCGTGCGCCTTGGAGAATGAGTACAGATAGACGATGCGATCGGCAAGCTCGGGCTCGCCCGCCGGGTTGAACATGCGTGCATCGTTCTCATAGCACAACTGCGAGTAGGGGTCGTCGATGACCATGTACAGGTCGTGCGCCGCGGCGATGCGGGCGGTCTCGCGCAGCGCCGACTCGGGAAAGATGCTGCCGGTCGGATTGCAGGGATTGACCAGCAGGATGGCACGGCTGCGTGGCGTGATCAGCCGTTCGAGGGCCGTTACGTCCAAGCTCCAGCCGTGCTTCTCGTCGAGCGTCCAGAACACCGGCCGGCCACCGCACAGGCGGATCTGCAGCAGGTGGGAGGCGAAGCAGGGATCGGTGACGATGACCTCGTCGTCGGCATCGAGCAGGGTACGGAGCACGCTGCTCACGCCTTGCATGTTGCCGGCCGAGACGAGCACGTGCCGGTCGGGGTCGATGCGCCGTCCGGTGCGCTGCTCGTGAGTGCGCGCTATCTCGGCGCGCAACGTTTCGAGTCCCACCGGCAGGGAGTACTTGCCGGCGTCCACATCGGTTGCGAGCGCCTCGGCGACCGCGGCGCGGATGTGCTCGGGGGTGCGGAAGGAGGGTAGACCCCAGGCCAGCGAGACAGCCCCGGGCACCTGGGCGCTGCGCATGGCCATGCGTTTGATCGCCGACATCTCGATCGCGGCGACGCTGGCCGAGACCATGGCCGGTAGTGACCGGGATGGGGGCGTCATCGTCGTAGCTCCTGGGCCTGGTGGACACGCGTCAGGGCCATGGTCGTGGCCGCGTCACGTGGCAGGCTGTCGGATGCCTGCATACGTTCGAGCATCTCGCCGACGTTGTCACGGATCCGCTCGGCAATGGTGGCAAAGGCCTGGCTCGCTGTGCCACCGTGGTATTCCACGGACGCGCAGATGACGCCGCCGGCATTGGCGATGAAGTCCGGCACCTGGAGCACGCCGCGGCGATGCAGGATCTCCTCGGCTTCCGCGGTGGCCGGGATGTTGGCGCCCTGGAGGATCAGCCGCGCCTTGACCTGGCCGGCATTGGCGGCGGTCAGCACGTTGGGCCGGGCGGCCGGAATCCAGATGTCGCAGTCGACGCCCACAATGGCGTCCCGGTCCCCGGCCGTGCCGCCGGCGAACGCGGCGACGCCCTCGCCGGTCTTGTGGTGCTCTGCCAGCGCCTCGATATCGAGCCCGTCCGGATTGAGGGTCATGCCGCGCGAGTCGGCGGCGGCCACCAGCACGCAGCCGAGGTTTGCCAGGAAGCGGGCGCCGTGATAGCCGACCGCGCCGAAGCCCTGCACCGCGACCCGCGCGCC
>JAGRHX010000486.1 GCA_020444775.1 Gammaproteobacteria bacterium | reverse complement strand
GGCGCATGCCCGCGAACATCACGGTGGCGCGGGTCATGCGTGCGAGTTTCGCCGGTCCCACGTAGAACGCCGTATCGCGGTCGAAAAAGCGCGCCCAGTGCTTCTCGTCCTCGCGAGGCGGGATCTGGTCGGCGACCATCGCGATCACACGTGGCTCCTGGCCGGCCTTGACCAGCTCGGCAAAGACATCCCTTGCGATCACCGGCTGCGCGCCGAAGCGGGCGCGGGATCGAGCCATCATCGCGTCGACACGGCAATCGTGCAGCGGCTTGTACAGCGCCCAGACCGGCACGTCCAGCGCCGCCGAGCAACGCAGCAGCAACCATTCCCAGTTGCACTGATGGACGGCTAGCAGGATCACCGTGCGACCGGCCTTCACCTCCGCCTCGACCAGCTCGAGCCCATCGACCTCGACCCGCCGTTCCAGCTCGGCACGCTCGATACGCGTAGCGCGGATGATCTCGACCGCCAGATCGGCCAGATTCCTGTAGACCGCACGCGCCAGTGCGGCCCGCGCCTGATCGCCGAGGGCCGGAAATGCCGCGCGCAGATTGTCGTCGATGACACGACGCCGGTAGCGAATCACACCACCGAGCAACAGCGCGAACAGACTGGCCAGCGGATACAAGCAACCGGTGGGCGCTCTGGCGAGCAGGCGGATGACGTATTCGAGACGGGCGGTCACTTCGGGCTACACGATGCGGCGCGGGATGGCTATGGGCAGGCCGCGCGGCTCAGGCCTGGGCCAGCTCGATGCGGCTCAGGCACACCGGCGAGGGCCGACTCGCAACCGGACGCGCGGCGGCAAAGGCCGACTGCAGAAATGCCAGTCCACGGTCACAAGCCTCGACCAGCTCCACGCCCATCGCCCGGTAGCCGGCTATCGCCGCCGACAGTGTGCAGCCGCTACCGTGGGTGTTGACTCCGTCGATGCGCGCATGCCGCCATTCCCGCAGCTGCCCCTCGTGGTACAGCACATCGATCGGATCGCCCTGCAGATGACCACCCTTGAGCAGCACCGAGCAGCCGAGCCGGGTCGCCAGGCGCTCCGCACAGGCGTACATCTGGTCGCGCTCCACCGCATGACCGAGCAACACCGCGGCCTCGTCCAGATTCGGCGTGATGAGCTCCGCCGCGGGCAGCAGCTCGGATTGGTAGGCGCTGACCGCCGCGTCGTCGAGCAGACGCGCGCCGGAGGTGGCGACCATGACCGGATCCACCACCAGACGTGGTAACAACCCGGCATGAGCCGCCGCCGCGACACGCTCGACGATCTCGCTGGACCAGAGCATGCCGGTCTTGACCGCGGCGACGCTGAAGCCATCGACCACCGCATCGATCTGATGCATGACCATGTCCGCTTCCAACCCGGCGACGTCGGTCACGCCGTCCAGATTCTGCGCCGTGATGGCGGTGATCACGGTGGTGCCGAAGACCCCGAGCCGGGAGAACACCCGCAGGTCGGCCTGGATCCCGGCACCGCCGCCGGAGTCTGATCCCGCGATACTCAGTGCAATGGGCAATTGTGCTGATTGTTGTGGGCTGTTCATGGACGCAACGGTACAGAACCCGCCCACGCCCGTCGATAGCCCCAGACGCCGGACGCTGCCACCAGTTACCGCGAGGCCGCGGCGGAGGCTTGCCGCACGCTCAGCGGTTGGCGTCGACCCGAGCCAACACCGCGCCAGCATCGTCCCCGTGCGCTAGCGGCTCACGGGCCGGCCGCGGCAGGACGGTATGGAACTGCACGAGCTGTCGCTGGACCGGGGCGTCGGTGTCCGTCGGATCATCGCGCCCCCAGGTCTCGATACGCAGCACCAGAGGCTCACCCAGGCGCCAGGCGCGCTCGGCCAACGACTGCAGGGCCTCGACGCTGCCAGGCTCGTGGTAGCGACCCGCCAGCACCGCTCCGGTCACCGTCTTGACATCAATCTGATAACGCAGCATCGCCGTGCCGTCAAAGCCCATGCTCTGCTGCGAGCTCATGATGAAGGCTTGATGAGCGGGACCGAGGCTCTGCACGTGGGTGATGACCGGATGCCGGAACTCGTGCTCCAGACCATGATCCGCGCTCGACCACATGTCCAGGCTCATGCCCAGATAGCCGTCGAAAGGATCCGGCCGAGGGTCGTCGAACGTGGATTCGAGCCCTCCAGCATCGGTCTGCAACGCCACCCGTTGCTCGAGGATCCGGCCCTGACGAACCAGACGCACCTGCACGGCCTCTCCACGCTCCAGCGGGCTCAAGGCCTGCATGCCGAACTCGGGGGTGACCACCGGCATGCCATCGATCTCGAACAGCACATCGTTACGCAACAGCTCACCGCCGAGGAACCGCACCTCGGGTTCATCCAGCAGCACCAGCCCGGCATATCCGTCCGGCACGCCGAAGACCCGCGCCTGGGCGGCCGGCAGCGCAGCCAGCCCCTGCTTGAGGATCGCGGCGCTCCTGCTGTCCAGTCCGGCGCGCAGCCGCGAGGCCACCTGACGCGCCAGGTTGATCGGCAGCGCGTAGCCGATACCGACGCTGCCCTGTCCGTCGAAGGAGGCGATCCGCGAGTTGATGCCGATGACTTCTCCTGCGCGATTGAACAACGCCCCGCCCGAGCTGCCGAAGCTCATCGCCGCATCGGTCTGGATGTACGGCGTAGCCGAGCCCAGATAACGATTGGTGTGGGAGATGATCCCACGGGTCACGGATCCGGGGTTCAGACCCAGCGGGTTGCCGACCACGAAGGCCTCGTCACCGGGCGTCACCCGGTCCGAGTCACCCAGACGCACCGCTTCCAGGTTGTCACAGCGTTGCAGCGAGATGATCGCCAGATCCGCCTCGGGATCGCTCATCACCAGGGTGGCGGGGATCCCCTCCGCCTGGTCGGCGGCCAAGGCTTCGATGATCACCGCGTCCTCGACCACGTGCTGGTTGGTCCAGACCTCACAGCCATTCTTGCTGACCAGGAAACCGGAGCCGGAACCCGGCTTCCAGACCGAATCGCCGACGGCGTCGATGTGGACAGGCGAGGCGGTGCGGATGGTGACGGTCGCCCGGGTCATCCGATCCGAATAGTTGCCCAGCGCCGCCCCGGTGCTGTCGTGCACCGAGCCGACGAAACCGAGCGCAATCAGCGCTACGGCCGAGGAACGCCACCAGAGGGTGTGTCTTGCCGGCATGCTTCGCGTCTCGCAACGTTCGACCTGGCGGGCCTGCCCGTCAGGCGTGAGCACATGAGATCGGCGATCGGGTTCGGAAGCTGAGGTGCGCCACGGCGCGGGAGGAATTCCCGATCACAACTCATTGGTAGTTGTCAAGACTTTCGGCGGATCCGACTGGAATCTTTAGGTCGTCGGGCCCCGGAAGGCGCATCGCGGATCGGGTCCTGATCGTCGTCCAGTGCGTGCATCGGCGGGAAACAGTAAGGAAAAACAGGGTTGCGTAAAGCACCGTGCGAGCGCACCTGGACCACTGGAACGCTCAGATGCCGATGTGGGCAACGGATGTAGGCTGCGCCGGTCGCAGCCAGTCAGGCGGGTTCCAGAAGATGTGCGGGCCGATCTCGTCAACGCGGTTGAGGCCGAGCTGCGCCATGACCCGGTCCATCTCCGTGCGGAAGATCTCGAGCGCGCGATACGCGCCCGCCTCGCCGGCGGCGGCGGCGCCGTAGAGGGTCGGACGGCCGGACATGACCATGTCCGCGCCGACAGCGAGCGCCTTGACGATATCCGAGCCGCGCCGGGCACCGCTGTCGATGATGATGGTCAGGCGCGTGCCGACCGCGGCGCGGACCTCGGGCACGATCTGTAACGGCGCCGGCGCCGAATCGAGATAGCGGCCGCCATGGTTCGACAGCACGACCCCGTCGAGGCCGTTCTCGGCGGCAATGACCGCGTCTTCGACGCTTTGCAGACCTTTGACCAGTAGAAAGCCCGGCCAGGCGTCCCGGATCCGCTTGATGTCGTCCCAGCACTGCGCCGCGGACTTCGTATACTCGTGATCGCTCACCTTGTCCGTCAGCTTGCTCGCCAGCTCCGGCGGGTAATTCGCCTTGCGGAACGCGCCACGCCTGAGATACTGCCGCGCGAGCACGCGCCAACACCAGCCTGGTCTTGCCAGGACCTGGGCGACCAGGGTGGGCGAATACCGTAACGGCATCGAGAACCCATTGCGGTGGTCGTGTTCCCGGTTTGCCCCGACGGAACCATCGACCGTGACGAGCAGCGTATCGAATCCGACTGCCTTGATCCGCTCGACGAAGGCCATCCGCATCGCAAGGTCGACCCACATGTAGAGCTGGAACCACAGGTTGCCGCCGGCGGCTTCGAGGATCTCCTCCATGGCGGTGAGCGAATTCGTCGCCACCGTGCACGGCACCCCCATCCGCGCCGCCGCCCGCGCCAGGCCGATCTCGCCGGCGTCGCACATCAGCCCGGCCGAGGCAGTGGGAGAGATGCCGTATGGCATCGCCAGCGTCCTGCCGAAAATCTCCGTCCGCGTCGAGCGTTTCGAAACGTCGATCAGGACCCGGTTCTTTATCTTGAGCGACCGGTAGACATCGCGGTTGTGCTCGAGCGCGATCTGGTCTTCGGCGCCGCGGTCGATGTACTCGAACACACCGCGAGGCAAGCGCTTCTTCGCAATCTGGCGCAAGTCTTCGATATTGAACGCGCTGAGATTGTCCTTCGCCATGACGGTTTCCGATCGAGCTGACACATGAGTTCGCGCGTTGTTGCTGGCACGCCGTCGCTCCGTCGGGCGTGCAGTGCCGACGCTGACCGCTGTGGTGCGAGGTCGCTACCTGGCCGCGGTGACGACTATCTCGACGAGGGTTCTCGGGGTGCCGAGCTCGACTGCGACGCAGGCGCGCGTCGGCGGATTGGTGCGGTCGATCCACGCGATCCAGGCGTCGTTCATCGCCGCCTTCTGGCTCATATCGGAAACGTAGACCGTGGCGGCAAGAAGCTTCGACTTGTCGGTTCCCGCTTTCGCCAGAAAACCGTCGATCTTGGCGAGTACCTGTTCGGTCTGTTCCTTCATACCGACCGAGGTGTCGTCGGCGGTCAGGCCGGCAACGTAGACGACGCCGCCGTGCTCGACGACCTTGCTCATGTTCTCGCTCAGATCAATTCGTTTGGTGCTCATGTTTGCCTCGCTTTCTCAGGTATTGAGGTTGTCTTGTCTCTCGACCGGGCGTCGTGCGCCCACAGGTTCCGGTAGGCCGTCGCGCACTCCGCGGGCTCGCGTACGTGCTCCAAGTGTATGTAAACGCGGCGGCATTCGAAAATCCGCCAAGACAGGATGCGTGATGCACCGGCTGCGTCGCTGGACGGGCGCGGTTCAGTACCAGCGCTTCCAGCCCTGCTCGTAGTAGCGCGCCAGCACATGGGTATCGATGGTGTTGACCTCGACCTCCAGGGGTCCGATGTCCGGCGCAAAATCGGCCATGCCGGCGAGAATCGGCAACGACAGGTAGCGCAGCTCGAGCCCCTCGCGCAATGTCGGCCAGTCCAGGTGTCGGGCCGATGCCATGACGAAACCCCACTCGCCGAAGGACGGCACATACACGTGGTAGGGCCGGATCTTGAACGGTACCGGCATGCTACGCTCCACCGGCGCCGACTCCAGGGTGCGGGCCACGCACCAGAAGGCCTCACGGGCGAACATGGGTGAGGTGGCCTGGGTAACCAGCACACCATCTACCGCCAGATGCGCGGCCAGCGCGCCGTAGAAGCTGCGTGAGTAGAGCCGGCTGATCTGGATGTCGTGCGGATCCGGCAGGTCGACGATGATCACATCGAAGCGGTGCCGCACCTCCTCTAGGAACTTGAAGGCATCCTGGTTGACGATCCGCACACGCGGATCGCGCAGCGAACCCTCGTTGAGACCGGCCAGCAGCTCGTTTCTGGTGAACAGCCCGGTCACCGCAGGATCCAGATCGACCAGGGTCACCTGCTCCACGTCCGGGTACTTGAACACCTCGCGCAGCGCGAGGCCATCACCACCACCCAGGATCAGCACCGTCTGCCGGCGCAGCGCGCTGCTCATCGCGGGGTGTACCAGCGATTCGTGGTACCGGTACTCGTCCAGGGTGTTGAACTGCAGGGCACCGTTCAGGAACAGGCTCACCGAGCCCGCGTCGCGGGTCACCACGATACGCTGATAGGGGCTGGTCTGGGCATGGATGATATCGCCTGCGAACAGTCGAGCCTCGAAGAAGCGCACCGAGCGGTCGGCCTGCGTCAGCACCACCAGCAGTGCCAGGGCAACGACCAGGATACCGCCCAGCGCCGCCCACGGTCGCTGCAGGCTGGCGCGCAGCGCGTACAGAGCGAGTCCCGCCACCGACAGGTTGAGCAGACCGAACACCGCCCCTGTCTGCACCAGCCCGAGCTGCGGCACCAGCACCAGTGGGAACAGCAGCGACGCGAACAGGGCCCCGGCGTAGTCGGCGGTGAGCACGTCGGAGATGTTCAGCTTGAGCTCTCGGTGGCTGCGCAGCAGACGCACCACCAGCGGGATCTCCATACCGACCAGGGTGCCGATCAGGCCGACGATCAGGAACAGGAAGACCGCGTAGTTGTCCAGCACCGAGAAGGCATAGAACAGCAGCAGGGCACTGATGCCACCGGCGGCGCCGATCAGGATCTGGATCCAGACGAACCAGGCCTCGATATGCGCCTCGACATAACGGGACAGATAGGATCCCAGACCCAGGGCGGCCATGAAGATCCCGATGACTATCGAGAACTGATAGACCGAGTCCCCGAGCAGATAACTGGAGACGGTGCCCGCCAGCAGCTCGTAGACCAGCCCACAGACGGCGATGATCAGGGTCGACAACAGCAACAGGGCATGCATGCCGTGCTGGCGCATGCTGCTCATGAGCATCCCTCTGGACGATGCTTGCTGGACGATCCTTCCGGGGCGATACGATCCGCGGGCCGGCTCTCGGGCTCCGGCACTAGCTGGTTATCGCCGCGGCGATGATGATGGAGATACCGATGATGCAGGCGCCGAACATCACCGCCAGCGCGACGTTGTGGTCCTCCTCGATTTCCTTGCGCACCGAGAACGGTGTCAGCTTCTCGAACAACAGATAGGTGATGCCGAAGATCACCGAGCCTATGATGCTGTACACGATGGTGCCGATCAGCGGCCCCAGATGAAGCTCTGCGAGGATGGTTTCCACGGTTATCTCCTCAATGGTCCGGCCTGAACCGTCTGGCCGCTGTATGGGTGTGGCACGCTCGTGCCAACGTGCAAGCTCGAAAACGCCGGCATGCGGCGAGAACCTTGCGGCGCGGGCTATTTTCCACCGCGGTAGCCGCCACGCAATCCGCGCGAGCCGCGGTAGTAGCCACTGCCGCTGACGCTGCCCTGGCGAACCGATGGCTGGGATATGGTGGGGTCGATCACCGCGACGTCCGCCATGGTCAGATAGGCCGCGCCACCGGTCAGCAGCGCGAACAGCACCGCGAACACCTTAGTCATCGTCGTCGTCTTCCTGCTCTGACTTCCAGCGACGGGCTTCGAACAGCCAGCGCTTGGCCAGCCTCCAGGCGATCGCGAGCATGAACAGGATCGACAGGCCGAGGAAGTAGCGGCTCACCGTCACGCCCTCGCGCAGCGAGAAATCCACCGTCACCCGATCGCGATCGCTGGGCGCGTCGCCGCGACCGCCCTCGCTGGCCAGCTGCAGCTTGTAGGTGCCCGGCTGGTCGAGCTTGAAGTAGGCGCTCGCGCTCTGACTACCCTCGCTCCAGTATTCACCACCGGAATAGCCGGAGTAGTAGGAGATGCCCTTGGCGATGCTCAGCACCGACTCGTTGTCCCTGATGACGTCCACGTCGATGAACGCCCAACCGTTGTCGGCGTTGGAACGCAGCTCAAGACGCAGCAGCGAATCCGGATCGGTGATGTCGAAGGTCGCGCTTTGCTCGACCCGGCCGCTCGCGCCGGCTGGGATCTTGCCGCTCGCGATCACCTGACCGCCGCCGAGCAGCCAGATGCCGAGGAATATCAGTATCGACAACGGACAGAACAGCAGCGCGGCGCGAAACATGCCTTCGCTGAACGGCCCGGGGCGGAACGGCTGCGCGCAGTGCACGCTGTAGCGGCGCAGTGGACGTTGATCGATGCCGAAGGCCTCGTACACCGCCTGTGGGTCCAGATACTCGCCGGTGAGATACTCCTCCTCGGACTCGGTACGCTCCACGCACAACATGTAGGGCGGCGAGATGGCATCGGTGAGCATGCAGCGATCGCCGACGCTGGCCAGGTAGGTGAGCTCGCCCTCGACGAAGACGACCCGCGCGCCGTAGGTCGAGAAGACACGATAGTCGCGATCGTCGAAGCGGAAGCGCCGCCGCGCGATGGTCGGGACCGCGGGCACGTCGCGGATCCGTCTGGAGAAGATGAAATGACCCCGGTCGTACTCCAGCCAGGCGTAGCCATGGGTCGGGGAGAACAACAGATGCTCCAGCCAGCGCTCGCCGTCGTCGTCCTGCCACTGGACCACGCCGATGACGGTGAACGACACATCGTGCAGCTTGCCCTGCATGCCGATCTTGATCGGCGAGGGCGGACGCTTCAGGTTCTGGAATCGCTCGACGACCTCGAACTCGGCGCGACTGTCCATCACCGAGCCACAGTAGCCGCAGGTCACCGACCGCACGCGGTGACCGCCCAGGAGCTGCAGCGGTGCGCCGCACTGGGTACAGGCGATCGAACGCAGATTGTCCTGGGCGCTGCTCACCAGGTCAGACCGACTTGATCTCGAACGGATCCACCCAGCGACCTTCGAAGAACTGTCGCTCGCCCTTGAACCACTCGCCGGTCACGATCAGCCCGCGTGGACCGGAGAAGTGCACGTAGTCGTGAACATCACCTGGGAAATTGACCTCCGGCAGCTCACCCTCGAAGCCTGTACAGGTGGCGCGGTGACGCTCGGTGACCTTCAGCTTCTGACCGGCGAGCTGGACCATCTCGCCGACCCGCAGGTCCTGAAGACTCGGCGGGTTGTCGATGCGCTTCGGGATCTCGATGGCAAAATCCCCCTCGTCCACGCTGATCCATTGCCCCTTACCGGTATCGAGCAAGACCCACCATTCGTCCCAGTAGCCGCCCTCGTACTCGAAACGGACCCGACCGAGGGGGGTGAAGGTCCAGGTCTTGTAAGTGAAGGTCTGACCGAGCTGCAGCAGCGACGGGTCCTTCACCAGGGACGAACGTATACCGGCGTTGACGACCGACTCGTCCTCGAGGAACAGCGTGGACTGGCAACTGCCACAGACCACCAGCTTGCTGTAGCGCAGACTGACGGACACGGCGGCACCGCATTGGGGACAGTTGAGCTCACCGGGTTCCATCGGTCCTGCTATCGCTCGCCAGTTCGTTGCTCGGCAGACATTCTTCGTGCGTTCACGCGCGCTGTCGTGCAAACGCGCCGGGCGCGCGCCTGCTCGGCGGACTCGCGGTCACGCAACTGCATCCGGGAACGCCGGTCGACTCAACCCTTGATCAGGCGATAACCGCAGTTGGCGCAAAACTTCGCGGTCTCCTCGCTGAGCGTCGAGCACTCCGGACAGCGCACCATGATCTTCGGCGCGCCGCCAGCCGCCTGGCCACCCGCCGGGGCCCCACCGGCCTGACCACCCACGCCACCGATGGCACCTCCGATGGCGTTGCCGATGGCGACGCCCAGACCCGCGCCCACCCCGGCTCCGGCGAGACCGCCGTCGCCACCGGCAGCCATCGCGTCCGGTATGGAGCTTGCCACCTGATAGCGGGTATAGCTGTCCATGTCGCCAATCGCGGCCATGCTGGCGCGCTGGTCCAGGGCCTTCTCGACGTTCGGCGGCAACGAGATGTTCTGGATGAAGAACCGGTCCAGATCCAGGCCGAAGCGCGCGAACTCATCCTTCATCGGCTGCACCAGCGCGGCCGAGAACTCGTTCAGGTTGGCGGCGTAGTCGAGGAACGGAACCTTGGACTCGGCGATGAAATCGCTGAAGCGGGTGATGATCGCGGCCCGCAGCTGACCCTGCACGTCCTCGACCGAGTAGCGCTCGGCGGTGCCGGACAGCTCACGCATCACCCGCTCGGGGTCGGCGACCCGCAGCGTGTAGCTGCCGAAGGCGCGTATCCGCAGCACGCCGAAATCCGCGTCCCGCAGCGTCACTGGATTGGGGGTTCCCCACTTCAGGTCGGTGAACTGGCGGGTGTTGAAGTAGTAGACCTCGGACTTGAAGGGCGAGTTGAAGCCGTGCGTCCAGTGCTGCAACGTCGTCATGATCGGCATGTTCGCCGTCGACAGCTTGTAGTGCCCGGGCTCGTAGAGATCCGCTATCTGCCCCTGGTACACGAACAGCGCACGCTGGGTCTCGCGCACGATGAGGCTGGAGCCCATCTGGATCTCGCGATTGTAGGTGGGAAAGCGATAGACCAGCGTGTCCCGGTCGTCTTCCACCCACTCGATGACGTCAATGAATTCGCCACGAAGCTTGTCGAATAATCCCATCTTGCTCGTCCTGGTCGAATCAACCTTCCCGTCGCGGTCGCCGCTGCGGGGGCCAGCGCGCTTGCCCCACTGATGCTCTTGTCGGCCGCAACCCCGCTTTCCTGACCCCGATGGCCGGCGTATCCAGCACCGGGTCCTTTCGGCAGCCAAGGCGCCGGGCGCCGCACCGCCCACGACTCGGCCAACCTGCATCCGGCCAGCGACTGGCCCGCGCGCCGATGCGCTTTACGACGCGCTATCCTAACAGGCAGCCACCGGCCGCATCGCTACCCGCCGCGTTGCCGGCAGCGCAACGATAACCCGCGCCGCGCCCGGCCACGCTCAAGAGCAGTGCCGCTCAGACGTAGAGATTTCCGAAGCTGGGAGATTTCCGAAGCTGGGAGATTTCCGAAGCTGGGAGATTTCCGAAGCTGGGAGATTTCCGAAGCTGGGAGATTTCCGAGGCTGGGAGATTTCCGAGGCTGGTGCGCTTGATGTGGTCCGCCATGGACCCCAGCTGAAGAGGCGCGGGCGGCGTCGGGTAGCGCCTTCACATTCATTGTAGGAAGACGGCAATCATGCAGCACTTCGCAAGCAGACTGTTCACGCGCTGGCCCTTGCTGGCGCTCGGCGTGTTCGCCCTGGTCTGGCTGGCGACCGGGCTGATGTTGTTCCTGATCGCCGGGGTGCTGCTGGCGTTGGTCGTGGCCTTTGCCCTGCACTCGCTGCCGGGCGCGGCCTCCGGCCGACGCGCCGCGCAGCTGGTGGAGCGCGTCGACGAGCGCATGCTCGCGGCGATGCGAGCCCGGCTGCGCTCGGTCTCGGCCCGGCTCGGCGGCAGCACCATTGCACTGGAGGCAATTGGCCAGCTCGACAACGCCAATCAGCGCCTGGTCGGCTTCGTCGAGGTGCTCGAACGCCGCTTCGATCCCAAGGAGCTGACCTTCGGCCGTTACCGTGCCGCCGCCGAGCAGGTCTATCTCAGCGTGATCGACGGCCTGGATGCCTTGTGCACCAACCTCGAGAGCGTCGCCGATGTGGATGTCACGCAGCTGAAGAGCGATCTACGTCGGCTATCCCGTGAGCAGGGCAATGGCGACTCCGTCCACGACGAAGCACGCGGTGCGGCGCACAGCCCGAAACAGCAGGCATTGCAGGCGCAGCTCGATCTGCACCAGCAGCAGCTCGACGCGGCGCGTGGAATCATGGCGAGTAATGAAACTGCGCTCGCCGAGCTGACCGCGTCCGCGGCCAAGCTGGCCCGTGTCGACACCGGACGAGGCCTGGCCAGCAGCGAAGCCGAGGCAGCGGTCGGCGATCTGGTCAGACTGGCCGATCAAGCCGGTCGATATGCGAGCCCGGAACGCGGCTGAGTAGACGGGCGAAAGACGGGCCGCGGCACGCGGCCGCAACGATCGCGGTAGCCGCCGAAGGCCTCAACCGGCCAGGGTGCGCTGCACGCCCTCGACCTGCTCGGCCCCGCTGCGGCGTAGCTCGTGGACGGAATCGAGCGCGCTCAGCGCGCCAGCGAAGGCTTGCTCCAGGCTCTTTGGCGATTGTTCGCCGATCAGCCCGGCGGCAGCCCCGGCGCGACGCCCTACACTGCTGATCTCGCCCAGCCCCAGGGCTCGCCCCGACACGGCCTGGGCGGCGCGATCGGCGACGATCAGCGCGGAGACGCTGACGTTCAGCGCGCGCTCCATCGCGCTCATCAAGCGCTCGTTGTTCTGCACGATCAGCTGCAGCGACATCACCGCCTGTTGGCTGACGGCGAGTTGCTCAGCGACGGCCAGGGCGCGCTCGGTGAACATACCCTGCAGGTCATCGGCAT
>JAGRHX010000485.1 GCA_020444775.1 Gammaproteobacteria bacterium | reverse complement strand
TGCCGCAGCAGCCACCGACGATGTTCAGCAGACCTTCTTGCGCGAAGTCCCTCAACAGTTCGGCCATGTGCTCCGGGCTGTCGTCGTATTCACCGAACTCATTGGGCAGACCCGCGTTCGGATGACAGGAGACATGCGTGTCGGCGACCTTGGAGATGGCCTGAACATAGGGACGCAGCTCCTTGGCGCCGAGCGCGCAGTTCAGACCGATGGCGACGGGCCGGGCATGGCGCACCGAGTACCAGAAGGCTTCGGCGGTCTGTCCCGACAAGGTGCGCCCACTCAGATCGGTGATGGTTCCCGAGACCATCACCGGCAGCCGTGTGCCGATCTCGTCGAAGAGGGTTTCCAGCGCGTAGATCGCGGCCTTGGCATTGAGGGTATCGAACACCGTCTCGACCAGGATCAGATCGACGCCGCCTTCGACCAGCGCCGCGGCGGCCTCGCCATAGGCATCACGCAACTGGTCGTAGCTGACGTTGCGTTTGCCCGGATCGTTGACGTCCGGCGAGNNGACGCCGTGCGGTTGGTCGGCCCCAACACCCCGGCGACGAAACGAGGCCGACCGTCGGCGGCATGCTCATCGGCGATCTGGCGCGCGATGCGGGCGCCCTCGCGGTTGAGATCGACGACAGCCGCCTCCAGCGCATAGTCGGCCTGGGCAATGGCCGTGGCGTTGAAGGTATTGGTGAGAATGATGTCCGCGCCCGCATCCAGGAAGCTGGCGTGGATATCACGCACCACGTCGGGACGCGTGATATTGAGCACATCGTGGTTGCCGCGCAGATCGATGCTGTGCTGGGCAAAACGCTGCCCTCGGTAGTCAGCCTCCTGCAGTTCGCAACGCTGGAACGATGTGCCATACGCGCCATCCTTGATCAGGATACGTTCGCGCAAGGCCTGGTTCAGCGCCTGCAGACGCTGTTGTCGGCCCGATACTGAATGATTCATCTGGATGCAATCCTGTCTGCGCTGTCGTCACTCACGGCAGCTGGCCCGCTGCCCACGGCAAGCTGCGGTCGCATGCCGAGGATGTGACAGATGGTGTAACTCAGCTCCGCGCGATTCAGGGTGTAGAAGTGGAACTCGCGCACCCCCTGCTCCTGAAGCCGCGTACACTGCTCGGCTGCCACCGTCGCGGCGACCAGTCGGGTGATATCCGGCGAGTCCTCCAAACCCTCGAAACGCTTTGCCAGCCAATCGGGCACGTTCGCGCCACAGCGCTGAGCGAAGGAGTGAACCTTCTTGAAGTCGTGAACCGGCAGGATGCCGGGAACGATTGGCACGGTGATCCCGGCATCACGACAGCGGTCCAGAAACCGCAGGTACACATCCGCGTCGAAGAAGAACTGCGTGATCGCGCGGCTCGCGCCGGCATCGATCTTGCGCTTGAGATTGTCGAGATCGGCCTGTGGGCTGGTGGCGTCCGGATGAACCTCCGGATAAGCACCGACGCTGAGCTCGATGCCGTCACCGGCGCCGGCCCGGTCGGCGTAGCGACGCCGGATACCCGCCACCAGCTCGGCGCCGCTCGCATAGCCCTGTGGGTGTGGCTCGAAATGACTGGCGCCATTGGACGGGTCGCCGCGCAGGGCGACGATGTGCCGGATCCCCGCCCCGTAGTAATCGTCCACCACCTCGTCGACCTCGGCACGACTGGCGTCCACGCAGGTCAGGTGCGCGGCGGGCCGCGCCCGCGGATCGTCGGCCAGGCGCCGCACGGTGGCATGGGTGCGTTCCCGGGTCGAGCCACCGGCGCCGTAGGTCACCGAGACGAATCGCGGGCCGAGTGGCAACAGCCGGTCCACGGCGCTCCACAGGTTGCGCTCCATGGCCTCGGAATACGGTGGGAAGAATTCGAAGGAGACGCTCAGGCCGGCGTTCAACGGCCGCACGGCGTCATGCTCGGTTTTCGGATCGCTCATCATGCGACCTCCTGCTCTTGTTTGCCTGCCGATGGACGGGATATCGGCTCGAGGATTTCAGTTTCGACCGGGACATGGTCAGTGGCCGACGCCTGGTCCGTGCCTGCCGCCGGCTTGTCGGCCGCCAGCACCAGAACCGTCAGGGCCGCGGCTCGTCCGGCCTCGTGACCGGCTGCCGCGGCACCGCCCTGCCCGACCCGCGGCATGACGATGTCCGCGGGCACAGCCGGCGCCACGTCGTCATGCGGCACGGCGTCTTGCGTGACCTGGTCGAATGCCGGCCTGGCCGCTCGGTCCGGCTCGGTGAGACCGTCTATATCGGCGCTGCTACCCAGCACCTGCTGCGCCGGGCGGTCCGCGTTCAACGCCACCACCCTGGTGTTCACCAGACCGACACGCTCGCACCAGGTGGCGAGCACCTCCGGCTCGAAGCCGAGGCGTCGATGCGCCAGCTCGCTGCGCAAGGCCTCGACGTCGTGGGCGGCGTAGTCGACCAGCAGCAGTCGCCCGCCCGGCATCAACAGATCCGCCGCCTCGCGGATGGCCGCGGCCGGGTCATCGAGAAAGTGCAGCACGTGATGGATGGTCACCAGGTCGGCCGACACCGGACCGAGTGGCGGATGAAAGATGTCACCCTGGCGGACCTGGCAATGCGCCAGCGACGCGCGCTCGAGCTTGGAGCGTGCCACCGCCAGCATCTCGTGACTGCGGTCCACGCCGATACCCGATTCGATATAGGGTCCATACAGCTCCAGCATGCGTCCGGTGCCGGTGCCGAGATCGACCATGGTCCGCACTCCCCCCGCCGGCAACCACGCCAGCAACAGACGCTCCACCTCGCTCTCGTCCACTCGGTGGGTGCGGATGCGATCCCAGCAGGCGGCATTGCGTCTGAAAAAGGCCTCCGCGTGCTGGTCGCGCTCACGCTTGATGTCCGTCAGCCGTGCCCGGTCGCGAAGCAGCTGCGGATCGTCGACCGGTACCAGGTCGAACAGGGCGCGCACGAAGCGCGGCTCGTGGGTGCCGGCTGGCAGCCGGTGGAACACCCAGCTGCCCTCCTGATGACGCTCGAGCAGGCCGGCCTCGCACAGCAGCTTCAGATGACGGCTGACCCGGGGCTGACTCTGGCCGAGTATCCGGGTCAGCTCGCTGACCGTCAGCTCACTGTCACGCAGCAACGCCAGCAGCCGTAGCCGGGTCGGCTCGGCAGTCGCGCGCAGCATGCTCAGCAAACGTTCCAATGCTCGTTGACTCCGACTCTTGGTCTTCGCGGCGGACACGATCAGGGCAGCTGGACAAGCACCGGTGCGACAGGCACCGGTGGCGCGGCGTATCCGGTCAGTCCGATTCGGTATATAAAGATATCTTTATATCGAGATGCGAAAGTATAGCCTCATCGACGCAAAGATCCAGACTCCAAGGACTCGCGACGCGTTTGCGGACCAACCGCAAGCGTCGCGACGACGCTCACCATTGGACCGAAGCCACCCGCCAGGAGGCCCCCACGTCAGGGATCGCCTGTCAGGGGGACCGCCTGTGAGGACGCGCCCGGCAGACGTGCCTGTGCGATGCCAGACGGCGGTATACAATCCGTTGCTCATGGCTCGCCGGCCGCTGCGAGTATCGATGTCCCGGCCCGGTAACCCCGGCGACCCGGCATCGACGCCAGAACGCCCGGACCCGCTGCGGATTCAGGCCGAGAACAGGCCAGTGCTCAGCCGGACATCACCCGCGCGGCCACTCGTGACCCCGAGCCACAACCGACGGAACCCGTTTTTGCGAGCGCCGACATGACTCCACCGTCCGAACTATTGGCCCGGCTGCGCAGCCTGCTCGGTGCCGCCGGATATCTCGACGACGCGCAGGCCATGGCGCGCTACACGCACGACGAGCGCGGCCTGTTCAGTGGTCGCACCGCCGCCGTGCTCAGACCCGACAGCACCGAGTCGCTGGCCGAGGCCATGCGCCTGTGTCACGCGGCCGGGGTGGCGATCGTGCCCCAGGGCGGCAACACCGGTTACTGTGGCGGCTCGGTCCCTGACACCAGCGGCGATCAGGTGCTGGTCAGTCTGTCGCGCATGAACCGGGTGCGGCACATAGACCCACTCAACTACACCATGGTGGTCGAGGCCGGCTGCGTGCTGGCCGATCTGCAGCAGGCCGCCGAGGCCGTGGACCGCCTGTTTCCGCTCAGCCTCGGCGCGGAAGGCAGCTGTCAGATTGGTGGCAACCTGTCCACCAACGCCGGTGGCGTCGCCGTGCTCAAGTTCGGCAACGCCGGCGATCTGGTGCTCGGCCTGGAGGTGGTGCTGCCG
>JAGRHX010000484.1 GCA_020444775.1 Gammaproteobacteria bacterium | reverse complement strand
GCGATGAACTCCATCTCCGGCGTGACGATACCGCGCCGCGCGTAGTGAAGCTGCGTCACGTTGGCCCCGGCGCGGGCGCGTCGCGGCGCGCGGATATGTTCGAAACGCAGCGATGCGAGCGCCGGGTCGTCCGATCGTTGGCGACCGTAGTTCGAGGTCCGACCGGCAAGCTGCTCGGTATCACCACGTTCCTCGATCCATGTCTGGCGCAGCGCCGGCAGTCCCTGCCGGACATCGATGTGCGCGGTGGGATCGGTATACGGACCCGATGTGTCGTAGACGTACACGGGCGCGTTGCCGGCGGGGCCGGATCGGGTATGGGTATCGGCCTGCCGTATCTCGCGAAACGGCACGCGCAGGTCGGCGCGTGAGCCGCGTTGGTATATCTTGCTGGAGTTCGGGAAGCCGCTGACTGCCTGCGCGTTGAGCTCGCTCGCGCGCTTGAAGCCGTCTCCTTGGACTGCGGATTTGTAGCTGGTGGACATCTGTCACGCTCCTCCGGGTGGTGATTTAGCGGAGGAGACGTTGGCCGGCACGGGATGGATCGGTGATTCTGCGGATCCGCGGCCATGGTCGCTTCCCTCCGCCGGTACGAGCCGGGTCAGGTTCAAAGGGACTCTCTCAGCAGGCACGTGTCGCCTGCACCCCTAGCGTCGGATCCGAGAATAGTCGGATGTACGCGCCTGTGCAACGCGGTCGGCGGCATCGCATCTGGCGACCTCGCGACCGACGACGTCGCCTGGTCAGCTCATGGATCCAGCCCGAGCGCGCGGTCCCGTGCATCGCTGATTTCCATGCGGGGAATGCATCGCTACTGCGCCAGCGGCGCGGATCGGGTAAAACAGTGGGTTTCGGTGCTGTGCACAACGAGCAGGAGAGTCATCGTCGATGAGCGCGGGTGAGCGACTACCGGGAACCCCTGTTCCCAAGCATTTCTTCGAAGGTCACAAAGGCGTGCGTATTGCCGCCGATACCTGGGGCGATCCGTCCGGGCAGCTGGTGGTGTTGCAGCATGGCGGTGGTCAGACCCGACACGCCTGGAAGGGCGCCGGTCAGACCCTGGGTAAGGCCGGCTATTTCGTGGTGGCCTTCGATGCCCGTGGTCACGGCGACTCGGACTGGGCGCCGGCCGATGACTACTCGGTGGACTGCTCGGTGGCCGACCTGCTGTGCGTGATCGAGGCACTGGGCGGACCTGAGCCGATCCTGGTCGGCGCCTCCATGGGTGGAGGCACCTCTCTGGTCGCCGTCGGTGAGCAGCATGTGAATGCCCGCGCGCTGGTGCTGGTGGACATGGCGCCGCGCATCGAGCCCGAAGGCGCCGAGAAGATCCAGGCCTTCATGGACCAGCGTCCGGATGGCTTCGAGAGTCTCCAGGAGGTCGCCGACGCGATCGCCAACTACCAACCGCACCGCAAGCGACCCCGCAAGCTGGATGGTCTGGCCAAGAACGTGAGGCTGGGGGCCGATGGTCGCTACTACTGGCACTGGGATCCGGCCTGGCGCAAGAATCGCAGCCCGCGTCAGATGTACCGGGACCGGCTCCACGAGTGTGCCGAGCGTCTGGCGCTGCCGACCCTGCTGGTGCGCGGCGGGCTGTCCGACGTGCTGAGCGAGGAGGGCGCCCGGGCGTTCCTGGAGCAGGTGCCACACGCCGAGTATGTGAACGTCGAGAATGCCGCGCACATGGTGGCAGGCGATCGCAACGACATCTTCGGCAACGCGGTCATCGAGTTCCTGTCCCGCACCGTGCCACCGCACGCGCGCCGCGCTTGAAGCCGCGCGGCGAGCCGCGCGTCACCAAATCCATTCACCACCCTCGACCGCGGGAGATGTTGATTCAATCCATGGATAAAATGAATCAGCATCTCCAACGGTGCACGACCGGTTGCCGGAGCACACGGGCATGCAGACGCTGAACTTCCATACCACGCGCTCGGTGCTGGCCGAGCCCGGCGCCAGCTCGCGACTCGGCGACATCCTGCGTGACCTGGGTTGTAGACGGGTCGCCCTGGTCACCGACCCGATGATTCTCTCCCTGGGGCTCGCGGAGCCCGCGATGCGTGCCATCGAGCAGGCCGGTCTGCACTGCTGGATCTGGTCGCAGGTGGTCGCCGACCCACCGGAGTCGATGATCCTCCAGGCCGTGGCCGCGGCACGACAGGAACACATCGACGGTGTCCTCAGCATCGGTGGCGGCAGCTCCATGGATACCGCGAAGCTGCTCGCCGTGCTTCTCAACAGCAGCCAGCCATTGTCCGAGATGTACGGCATCGAGCAGGTCGAGGGCGAACGTCTGCCACTGGTCCTGGCGCCGACCACCGCCGGCACCGGCTCCGAGGTGACTCCGATCTCGATCGTCACCACCGGTGACACCGAGAAGAAGGGCGTGGTGGCCCGCCAGCTGCTTCCGGATTGGGCGGTGCTGGACGCGGAGCTGACCGTGGGGCTGCCACGTGAGGTGACCGCCGCGACCGGTGTGGACGCCATGGTCCACGCGATCGAGGCCTACACCAGCCGGCACAAGAAGAACGTGCTGTCCGACTGCCTCGCCCGCCAGGCCCTGGCTCTGCTCGGCGCCAACATCAGGCGTGTCTGTGACCGACCCGACGATCGTCAGGCCCGCGGCAACATGCTGCTCGGCTCGATGCTGGCGGGCATGGCCTTTGCCAACTCGCCGGTCGCGGCGGTGCATGCGCTGGCCTATCCGCTCGGCGGTCACTTCCACGTGCCGCACGGCTTGTCGAACGCGCTGGTGCTGCCGTACGTGCTCGAGTACAACATGCCGTGCGCTGCGCCGCTGTACGCCGAGCTCGCGCCGGTCGTCTTCCCCGATCGGGCCTCTGGTAGCGATCCCGCACAATCACTGCTGGACGGTTTCGTCCAGCTGGCGCCCGACATCGGGCTGAAGACCCGTCTTCGCGAGGTCGGGGTAGGGCACAACCATCTGCGAATGCTGGCCGAGGATGCCATGAAACAGACCCGCCTGCTGGTCAACAATCCGCGCG
>JAGRHX010000483.1 GCA_020444775.1 Gammaproteobacteria bacterium | reverse complement strand
GCCTGTCCGGCGGCAAGGATTCCTACGTGATGCTGGACATGCTGCTCAGCCTGCAGCGCAGCGCGCCGGTCGATTTCGAGCTGGTGGCCGTGAATCTGGACCAGAAGCAGCCAGACTTCCCGGAGCACGTGCTACCGGACTATCTGCGTGGTCGCGGCATCCCGTTCGACATCATCGAGCAGGACACCTACAGCGTGGTCAAACGGGTGATTGCGGAGGGTCGCACCATGTGCGGGCTGTGCTCGCGCCTGCGCCGCGGCGCCCTGTACACCTACGCGGCACGTCATGGCTTCACCAAGATCGCGCTCGGCCATCACCGCGACGATATCGTCGAGACCTTCTTCTTGAACCTGTTCCATGGCGGACGCATCAAGTCGATGCCCGCCAAGCTGCTCAGCGAGGACGGCCGGCACGTGGTCATCCGGCCGCTCGCCTATTGTCGCGAGCGTGACGTGGCACGTCTGGCCAGGGCCAACGATTACCCGATCATTCCCTGCAATCTGTGTGGCTCGCAGAGCCATCTGCAGCGTCAGGCGATCAAACAGATGCTGAGCGTCTGGGAGCAGACCTGGCCGGACCGCACCGACGTGATCTTCCGCGCCTTGCAGCACGTGGATCCGTCCCAGCTGCTGGACCGCTCACTGTTCGACTTCGCCGGGCTGGAACAGCGTCGCCAGAGCAGTTCGGGCGACGCCACCGAGGCCTCGCCCGAGCCCTCCTGCGCGGTTGCGGAGCAAGCTGGCAGACGCCCGGCCGGAATTCCGGTACGTCTGCGCTGAGCCACGCGTCCAGCCCCCAGGCGAGGGACCGCGCGCGGTCAGGCTGCGCCCAGATCGGCCGCCAGGTCGGCCCAGCCGGGCAGGTCGGCGGCGATGCCCCAGGAGCTGGCCAGGTCCGGGTCGACCGGCCGTTTATGGGCCAGACACACCGCCACGTACAGGGTCGCCGCCAGATCCATCTTCGGCTCCAGCTGCCAGCGTGGCCCGAGATGATGCCAGGAGACAGCCTCCACGATCGGCTCGGGCAGGCCCCACAGCGACAGCAGGTGACCGCCAATCTCGGCGTGTGAGACGCCCAGGATCTCGAACTCGGCGCTGACCAGCGCGATCTTCTCCTTGCGCGCGTGCTCGCCGATGCGGATGAACTGGTCCGGGAGCTGTGAGGCAATCAGCAAACGTCCGATATCGTGCATCAGCGCCGCGGTCATCACGTCCCCGGTATCGGCCTCGCTACGCAGCCGGCGGGCGATCTCGGAGGTGATCAAGGCATCGCTTTGCAGCTCGAAGATGGAGAAGCCGGTGTCGGCGCGGATCGGCGTCGCATCCTTGTCGAACACGCTGGCCGCCAGCACCAGGCTCTGCACCACCCGCACGCCCAGCCGCGTGACCGCGTCCCGGGTGTTCTGGGTCTCCTTGCCGCGCTTGAAGATCGGCGAGTTGACGATCTGCAACAGCTTCGCCGCCAGCGCCGGGTCCAACTCGATGATCGAGGCTACCTGGGCGGCGGTGCCGTTGGGATCCTCCAGCACCGCGGTGAGCTCGTTGTAGACCTCCGGCACCGACGGGAGCTTGTCTATTCGGGAGATGATCGAGCGCAGCCGCTCGTTCTGCACCTCGAAGCTCAGCTCGGTGGCGCGATGGACGATCTCGCGCAGCGCTTCGACATCACAGGGCTTGGCCAGGAACTGTTGGGCCACCGGCACCGCCTTGAGCACTTCCTCGGAGACCTCGTCCTCGCTGAATGCCACTCGCACGGTATCCGGATACAGACGATTGACCTGGCGCAACAGCTCCGTGCCATCCATGCCGGGCATGTTCAGATCCGTGACCAGCACGTCGTAGGGATCCTCGTGCAGCTGCAGCAAGGCATCGTCCGCACCGTTGGCGAAGGTGATCTGCCAATCGTTCTGCTGCTCCGAGAGCAACACCCGGATGTTGTCGAGCACCGCCGGCTCGTCGTCCACGAACATGACCCGCATGGGTTTTCCCTCACGAAATGAGATGTCGGCCGCGACTGGTCGGCCGGTTCGGCAATGGCCGGGCGGCGCGGCGGATTCCGGCCAGCACCCACCATCAGACGTGCCTCCGGCTCGCTACGCGCTCTGCCCGCGATCCCGCGTCCCGCCGGCCAGCCACCCTCGGCGGCAGACCCCGGAGCCGTCACGGACGAAGGCGATCACTGAGGTGATCGGACGATTCGCGCCGAGCTTGATGGGCAGCGCACCGTGATGTGAGCCCGGCCTCCAAATAACGCGCTCACGCCACCACGGCTCGCCGCCCCCTGGCGGATTGCCGCCCCGGTCGCAATCGGTCACCATCTGCGCGGAATCCACATCGTGGTGTGCCCGCCAGGGATGCAGGCCGAAGACTTCAGCTGGCGAGGACCGGCTGGCGCAGCCCGGGCGGAACGGGCCGAGAACCACGACAGAACCACAAGACCGGGGAGAGACACATGCAAAAGCGAGCGAACAGCTTCACCTCACTGGCCGCCACGGCGCTGATCGCGCTGGCCGGGCTTGCCAGCGGGGCCATCCAGACCGCCGACGCCGACACCCTGAAATGGATCACCTTCAAACCCAAGGCCGCCGGCGATCCGCAAGCGATCACCACGCAGTGGTTCGTGGACGAGTTCAAGAAGCGCACCGGCGGCAAGCACCAGATCGAGGTGTTCTGGGGCGGCAGCGTGGCGAAGATCAAGGAGGTGCCGGACGCGCTGGAGACCGGGGTGGGCGATATCGGCGACGTGGTCACCCCCTATTTCCCGGACAAGCTACTGCTGAACAACGTCGTCGGCGTGTTCATGCCGCAGCCCAAGGACGAGATCCAGCTCGCCCAGAAGCTCATCGAATGGGCCGCCGAGTACCCGCAGTTCGATGAGGAGATGAAGCGTTACAACATGAAGGTGATCGGCTGGCGACCGCTGGAACGCTATGGTCTCATCTGCACCAAGCCGATTCGCACGGCTGAGGAGTTCGCAGGCAAGCGCATCCGTAGCTATGGCTATGCCCTGCCGCAGCTGATCAAGGCGCTCGGCGCCACCCCGGTCTCGATGGCCACCCCGGAGGCCTACGAGGCGCTGCAACGCGGCATCCTGGACTGCTCCCCGATCGGCGTGACCCTGGCCCGTGGCTGGCGCTACGAGGAGGTCGCCAAGTACTACATCGACGTGACGCTGGGCGCGAGCTGGGGTCACCTGATCGCGATGAACCGCAACAGTTACGAGAAGCTCGACGAGCAGACCCGCGCCATACTCGAAGGTCTGGGGCGTGAGTACGTGGTCGAGTACGTCAAGGTATTGCACCAGCTCACCGACCAGATCCTCGCGGAATGGAAGAGCTCCGGTATCGAGGTGATACCATTCCCCGACGAGCCGATCGCCAAGGCGGCCAGGAGCGAAGGTGTGCAGAGCGTACGCGCCGAGTGGGTGAAGAAGGCCAGCGCCACGGGCGTGCCCGCGGCGGAAATGGCGAAGTTCTTCGACTTCTGAACGCGGCGCCCGACACCACTTCCGGGCCCCACCTACAGGCACCAGCCGGGTGTCATCCCGCTGACGGGATGCACCCGGGCGTGCTGATCGACGGCTACTCTTCACGGCAAGCACGTCATGGCGCAAGGCTTCGAACGCATCTATCGCGGCTACGGCCGCTTCCTGGGCTGGCTCGGGATCCTCTCCGGGCTCATCACCTTTGGCATCATGTGGCTGATCGATGCCAACGCATTGATGCGCAAGCTGTTCAACCAGCCCATCCAAGGCTCTTTCGAGATCACCGAGGCGAGCCTGGTGCTGCTGGTCTTCCTGTCCCTGGCCTATACCCAGGCGCGCCGCGGACACATCCGCGTGACCCTGCTCACCCGACATCTGCCGATGGGCGTGCAGCACTGGCTGTACGTGGCGATGCTCGGCATCGCCGCACTGTTCTTCGCCTGGTGCGCCTACGCCTCGTTCGGCTACGCGTTGCAGTCCTACCAGGTAGGCGAGGAGGAATGGGGTCTGGTGCGTTTCCCGCTGTGGCCGGTCAAGGTCGCGATCTTCGTCGGTGTCCTGCTCACCGCCATACAGTATCTGCTCGATGCCATTCGCCATGCGCTGGTGGCCGCCGGCAGACTCGATGCGCTGCCGGGCGAACCATGACGGCGGTCGCAGCAATCAGCCAGCGCACTGCCCGAGCATTCTCCGGGGCGACTGGAAGGTCAGGTGCGTTGCGATACATCCCGCACCGCGGCTTCGCCGCGGTCGGGCTGATGCGGAGTGATACATGAGCGGTATTGAGATCGGTCTCATCGGTATCGTCGGTCTGATCGTCTGCATCCTTGCCGGGATGAACGTGATGGTCGCGCTCGGCGTGGTCGGCACCGTGGGACTCGGCGCGATCGTCGGTCCCACCGGCACCATCGGGGTGCTGCGTGGCGTGTTCTTCGACACCACCCACAGCTTCCATTTCAGCGTCATCCCGATGTTCTTGCTGATGGGGTTCTTCGCCATGCGCGCCGGACTCGGTGAGGATCTGTTCGAAGCCGCGACACGCTGGCTGGGCGGCTTGCGCGGCGGACTCGCGATCGCCACCACCGGCGGCGCCGCCGCCTTTGGGGCGGCGTCGGGCTCCAGCGTCGGCACGACCACGCTGTTCACCAAGCTGGCGCTGCCGCAGATGCTGGACCGCGGCTATGACAAACGGCTGGCGTCCGCCTCCATCGCCATTTCCGGCACGCTGGCGGTGATGATTCCGCCCTCGGCCCTGGTGGTGGTCTATGGGATCCTGACCGAGTCGAGCATCGGCGCGCTGCTGATCGCGGGCATCCTGCCGG
>JAGRHX010000482.1 GCA_020444775.1 Gammaproteobacteria bacterium | reverse complement strand
CTGTCCGGGGGGCAGCGTCAGCGCGTGGCCATTGCACGCGCCCTGGTCCACGATCCGGCGTTGTTGATACTCGACGAGGCCACCACCGCGCTCGATGCGCGGACCGAGGCGGACATCCTCGAGCGTATCCTCGATCCTCGCGCCAGGCGCACCATCGTCGCCATTTCCCATCAACCGGCCTTGCTGGATCTCGCCGACCATGTTCTCGACCTCGGCGATCCGAGCTCGCCGGCCCTGGTCTCGCCCACCGCGGGTATCGCGGTCGCGCTCGGACGGCGGACGTGACGAGCGTATCGGGCGCGAGTGGCTCGCTGATGGCCTGCAGTCACAGTGATTTCGATCCGGCCAGCCGGTTTCGAGTCCTGCAGTATCTGCCTCGGCTCGAGGCGGCGGGATGGCGGGTGTCGCATCGACCGAACCGACCGTGGCGACATTGGCGGACCGGGGTGAGGGTCTGGCCCCTGGGCGGACTCATTCAGCGCGGCGGTGATGCATTGAAGCGTCTGAGTCGCTGGCGCGACGTGCTCGACTCAGGAGGCTTCGATGTGGTGTTCGTCAACCGCGACCTGCTCGGCATCGATCTCGTCTACGAGAAGGCTCTGCTGGCCAGGAACCCGCGGGTGCTGTTCGATTTCGACGATATGATCTGGCTGGGCGCGCGGCATGCTCACGTGGCATGGATGTGCCGGCATGCCGCGTGGGTTACAGCGGGCAATGCCACGCTGGCCGGTTTTGCCAGGCAGTACACGTCCTCGGTTACGTTGTTACCAACGGTGGTCGACGTGTCCACGTACCCACCGGCAGTGCCCGGCGCGTCATCCGTGCCGGTCCGTTTGGGGTGGCTGGGCTCGGGATTCTCGATCGACCAGACACTGGTCCCGCATCTGCCGATGTTCGCGTATCTGCAGCGCAGGCTCGATTTCGAGCTGGTGATCGTCTCCGCGCCGAGACCGCGCATAGACCAGCCCGGGCTTCGCTGGCGTTGGATACCCTGGAGCCCGCGGACGGAGACCCGGATTGGCGAGCTGTTCGATATCGGTATCATGCCGCTGGTGGACACGCCGTTCCAGCGTGGCAAGTGCGGCACCAAGTTGCTTCAGTACATGGCCGCTGCACTGCCGGCCATTGCTTCACCGGTCGGGATGAACCGGGAGATCATCGGTCGAAGCGGTGCCGGGATGCTCGCTGCGACGACCGATGAATGGCGCGACGCGATCATGCAGCTTGGCGACCCGGCCATGCGCGAGCGACTGGGGCTGGCGGGGCGCGCTTACTGCACGGAACATTATCATCTGGATCGCTGGACGAGCGTGATGCTCGAGCTGTTGCAGAGGGTGGCGGACCATCGGCGCTGAAGGATGCAACATCGCACCCTGCTCGATGGCGTCGTCGCACCCGCGGCTGGCAGCGACGACCGAACGGTAGTACAGCGTGCCGCCCGCTGTTCCGTGTGCAAGCTTGGAAGGACCAAACCATGCCCAGGTCGCGACTCGGTATCAGGCTCCTCGCAGTGTTGCTGTTCTCGTGCAGTCTGCACGGACACGCTGCCGGGCCGCGAGACGGGCTGCGGATCACCGTGTTGTCGACCAATCTCGCTGATACGCGCGGGCGCGGCGAGTGGGGATTCTCCGCGCTGGTCGAGAGCGACGGCGATTGCGTGCTCTTCGATACCGGTCAGCATCCGCGTACCGTGCTCGAGAACGCCCGGGCTTTGGATGTGGATCTGAGCTGCGTAACCGATGTGGTGCTCAGTCATCATCATCCGGACCACACTGGTGGTCTGCTCACCCTGCAGGCCGAATTCGCCGGCAGCGGGCCCGGCGCGTTCGGCCGGGTGCACGTCGCAGCCGGTATCTTCGATTCTCGCCCCCTGCCTGGTGGTGTCGAGGCCAATCCGATGATCGCCGCGCGCGCGGCGCTGCGGGCGCGTGGCGTGGCGGTGCATGAGTACGCCGAGGCCGCCGAGATCCTGCCAGGCATCTGGGTGACCGGGCCGGTGCGTCGTGTGCATGCCGAGCAGGGTTTCGCGGCGGATATCGATCTGCGCCCGCGGACGTCGATGACGCCGGATTTCATACCCGAGAGCCAGGGCCTGGCCATCAGCACCCGCGAGGGCTTCGTCGTGCTGCTGGGCTGTGGCCATGCCGGGGTCATCAACACCTTGAGCCACGTGCAGAGCGCGATCGCCTCGTTGCCAATCCACGCGGTGCTGGGTGGATTCCACTTGCATGGCGCCAGCCAATCCAGCATCGACTGGGTGGGCAGGCAATTCAAGACGCTGGGCGTGCAGCAGGTAATGGGCGCGCACTGCACCGCCATAGAGCCCTTGTACAGAATCCGCGAGCTGTCGGGTCTGGATCGACGCACTGCCGTGGTCGGCGCCGTTGGTGCACGCTTCGTCCAGGGCAAGGGCTTCGAGCCCGGAGTGCTGGCACGCTGAGCAGTGTTACGGAGCCTCGCGTGCACACGGCCGTGCTGATCCTACGGTTGCTGCCGACAGGGCGCTGACGAGGCCGCTCCGGGTGGGGGCTGTTAGGCTTCCTTGCTCATCCTCTACCACGCGAGGCATCGCGCATGCTGCGCTCCATGCGCTTGCGCGGGCACGAGCGCTTGTTCCTGTCCGCGCTGCTGTTCGTCATCGCCTTCTGGGCATGCTCATTCGCCGAAGGCGTTGCTGCCCAGGGGCCGTCCGGTGCCGGGTTGTTGCCGGGAGCACCGGCTGCCGGCGGTGGTGCCACGAACCCGCCAGATGCCAACCGGATCGATGCGATCATCGCCGAGCTGGAGGATCCGGCAGCGCGGCAGCAGCTGATAGAGAAATTACGGCTGCTGCAGCAGGCGCAACAGCCGGACGCGGCCCAGCATGGCGGGCAAGCGGCGGAAACGCCGGTCGCGGTGCTGCAAACCGCGACCTCGACGGTGCTCGAGCAGGTCACGGCGAAGGTGGCCCTGGTCGGTCGGGTGGTGGTCGATGTGGTCGGCAGCGTCAACGCGCTGCCGAACATCGTCGGCTGGGCGACCGAGCAGATGCTGGTGCCGACCAAACGCCAGCTCTGGCTCGAGGTGCTCGCCAACCTCGCCCTGGTGCTCGGACTGGGGTATGTGGGCTATTGGTTGAGCGCCTTGCTGCTGCGCCGAATACGTCGCGGCCGTGGCGATGCCCTGACACGCTCCGTGGCGCTGCGTGTCATGCGATCGACCGGCACCTTGCTCTTGGATCTGCTCCCGGTACTGGCTTTCGCCGGCGTCGCCTATGCGACCATGAGTCTGCTCGGGCTGCGCTACTCGACTCGTCTGGTGGCGGTGGCGTGGGTCAACGCCGCGCTGATCGTCAGCCTGGTGCTGGTGGTTGGTCGCTTTCTCTATGCGCCGGATCATCCCGGTCGGAGGTTGCTGCCGGTCAGCGACGAGACCGCGCAGTACCTGCACATCTGGCTCAAGCGCCTCACGCGCACCGCGATATACGGCTATTTCGCGCTGCAGGCTGGCCTGGTGCTCGGACTCCCCTGGGCAGCCTACGAAGGCCTGCTACGGCTGTTCGGGCTCATCGTTGCCCTGCAGCTGGTGGTGCTGATCTTCCAAAATCGCGAGCCGGTGGCCGAGGTCATAGGCGGCGACCGGGGTGACGGCGGTGGCGAATCCGGCCAGCGCCCCGGCGACGACGAGCAGGTTGCGGTGGAGGCGCGGGACGAGGAGACCATCGAACCGGCACGCGTCGGTCAGATCCGACAGCGTCTGGCGGGAGCCTGGCATCTGCTGGCCGCGCTCTACGTGCTGGTCCTGTACGGGATCTGGGCCCTGGACGTGACCGGCGGCTTCTATTACATGCTGCGTGCAACCGTGCTGTCATTGGCGATCATCGTCATCGCCCGCGGCGTGCTCGGGCTGTTGTCTCGCGCCATCGACCATCCGCTGCACATGAAGCGTGATCTGAACAGGCGTTTCCCGGGTCTCGAGGCTAGAGCCAATCGCTATCTGCCGATCGTGCACAGCGGCTTGCGGTTGCTGGTGATGATCCTCGCGTTGCTGGCGATTCTTGAAGCCTGGGGCACCGGCGCGCTGGCCTGGCTTGCCAGCGAGCCCGGGCGCTATCTAGGCGCGCGGCTGGGCACCATCGTGATGGTGGTGGTCGGCGCGGTCGTGGTCTGGGAGGGGGCGAGCGCGCTCATCGAGAGCTATCTCGCCGAGACCGACGGTCGCGGTCGCCGTCGCACCCGCAGCGCGCGCGTGCGCACCTTGCTGAGCGTGGCCCGCAACGCCTTGCTGACCCTGGTCTCGGTGGTTGCGACCCTGCTGGTGTTGAGCGAGCTTGGCATCAACATCGCGCCGCTGCTCGCGGGCGCCGGCGTGGTCGGTCTCGCCATCGGCTTTGGTGCGCAGACCCTGGTCAAGGACTTCATCACCGGCGCGATCATACTCTTCCAGGATCTGATCTCGGTTGGAGACGTGGTCACGGTCAGCGGAATATCGGGCCTGGTCGAGGCGGTATCGATCCGACATGTACGTCTCAGGGACCTGTCCGGCACGGTGCACACCATCCCGTTCAGCTCGATCACGACGGTCAGCAATCTGACCAAGGATTTCTCGTACTACGTGATGGATATCGGTGTCGCCTACCGCGAGGATGTCGACGAGGTCATGCAGGTGCTCGGTGATATCGGCCGCGAGCTGCGTGCGGATCGTGTCTACGGCCGCGAGATCCTCGATGACCTGGAGATCCTGGGTGTCGATGGATTCGCCGACTCGGCGGTAATGATCAAGGCGCGTATCAAGACCCGACCGATCCAGCAATGGATGGTCGGGCGCGAGTTCAATCGGCGTATGAAGCGACGCTTCGACGAGCTCGGTATCGAGATCCCGTATCCGCATCAGACCGTGTACTTCGGCACCGACAAGGACGGACACGCGGCACCCGCGCGTCTACGCGTGGAGGCGGCGGATTCACGGTCCGAGTCGGAACCACTGGGGCGGTTGGTGGACGGCTGATGCGCGGTCCGGCGGCAGGCGTTGCTCAGATCTGCTCGCCCGCCGCATGACCGCTGGCCGTCGCGAACAGCATCTCCTGGGGCGCGCGCGCATCGCCCACCGCGATCACTTCGATACCGGCGGCTTCGAGCTCGGCTTTGAGATGATCGTCCGGCACTCGTGGGGTGGCATAGGTGAGCAGTGCCAGGTCCTCGATCACCTGCACCTTGCCGGTATGGATGGCAACGACGTCCAGGCGCCCCTCGGCGCAGGCATCGCTCCAGCGTGGCCGACACATGGCCATGATCTCTATACCCTGCTCGGCCATCCGGCGTAGGATGCCCTGGCGGGTCACCATCTGCACATCCGTGGCGATTGTGTCGCGGGGCGTGACGATCACCGTCCTGTCGAAGCGCGCACCCAAGGACTCGGCGCAAGCATAGGTCGCCTCGGTGTGGTCCATGTCGAACAGCACCGCGGTACCGGCCGCACGGCCGGCATGATTCAGGACCATCGGCATCGCACCCCGTAGATCCGGAACCCAACCCTGCTCGCGTACCTCCTCGGGCAGCCAGTCCGGCGGAATCATGCTCGAGCCGGTGGCCAGGATGACCACGTCCGGGCGCTGCGCGATGATCGACTCCGCCGTCACCGCCGAGCCCAGCACCAGCTGCGCGCCAGCCCGCCGCGCCGCGACCTGCTGATAATCGTATATAGACGATACCGTCTCGCCACCGGGCAGTCGTTCGCGTAGCACGGCTTTGCCACCGACCGTCTCCGAGGCCCCGTATACCGTCACCTCGTGCCCGCGTGCGGCCGCCACCCAGGCTGCTTCCATGCCAGCGAGTCCGGCGCCAATCACCGCCACTCTTTTGCGTCGATCCAGGGCTACGGGCTCGGGCCGGTGATCCACCTCGTCGGCGCGGCCGACACGTGGATTGTTCACGCAGGCAATGGGCACGTGCATCATCACGATCGCGCCCCAGCAAGTATTACAGGACAGGCAGTAGCGCATGTCCCAGGTACGACCCGCCGCGGCCTTGCTCGGCCAGGCCGCGTCGGCGACCAGCGGCCGACCCAGACCGACCAGCGCGGCTTCGCCGCGCGCCAGGATACCGTCTGCCTGCGCGGGATCGGTGATACGCCCGAGCGCCATCAGCGGCACGCCGTTGAGACTGTCGCGCAGCGTCTTGATGAAACCCATGTAGGGCATCTCCGGCCCGTACCGGTCCGGGGTGTGCATTTCCAGGGTGCGTGCGTGCGCACCGCAGGCAAAGCAGACATAGTCGACGTTGCGTGGACGAGTCAGGATTGCGGCGATGATCGAGGCTTCGGTCGGACGGATGCTGCCCTCGATACCATCATCACCGGGCAGCTTGAGGCCGATGATGAAATCCTCGCCACAGCTTGCACGGATTGCCTTGACGATCTCCGCGACGAAGCGGCAGCGTCGTTCCCAATCGCCGCCGTACTCATCGTCACGCCGGTTCGACCAAGGCGACAGGAACTGGTGGAACAGGTGCCCGTGGCAGGCAGAGATCTCGACGCCCGAGAAACCACATTCGGCCAGCCAGGCCGCGGACTCGGCCATCTGCGCGACCAGATCCCTGATCTCGGTCGCTGGCAGTGCACGCGGCACCGTCCACGACAGGTCGTCGGGCAGGGCGGACGCGCCGATGGCCTCCGGATTGCGGCCGGGAAAGTGCCGGCCGCGGCCGGCGTCCTGAAGCTGCCCCAGCAGTCTGCAGTCCTGGCCTTCAACCGCCTCCGCGAATCGCTTCAGCGCGTCGGCATCGTCCTTTCGCCAGATCTGCGCGCGTGGCAGCTTCGCTTGATGACGCATGCTGCCCAGCGGCTCGGTGATGGTCATGGCCGCGCCGCCGCGGGCACGATTGGCGTGGTATTGGATCAAGCCCTGTGTGATCCGGCCGCTGCTCGACAGCATGGTGGTCATCGAGGCGTGGACGATACGATTGCGCAGACGTCTGCCAGCCAGCGTGAAGGGGGTGAACAACGCGTTGAAATCGGTGTCGTCTGGTACGGACATGGCAGTCGTCACATCTAGGCTGCTGGGTGGAGCCGGCGTCGCGGTCGATGCACTTGCCAAGCGCAGCCGGTGCGCTGATTTCACGCCTTGTTCCCGGCGCTGTAAAGCGCTGCTGCGCGTGCGCGCATTCACAGCAACAGGGCCAGCCGGACAAGAAGACCGACCACCGCCAGCGTCGCGACCCCCGCCAGCCACAGACCCATGAACCAGAGCAGCCGTCGTCCGCGCTCTCGCATGCGCTTTGCTCAGTGATAGCTCTCGGCGTGCACCTTGCCGCGGAAGGTCCAGTACGCATAGGCCGTGTAGCCGATGACCAAGGGCAGCAGCAAGGCCGTGCCTATCAAGAGAAAGCCGAGGGTCGCATCGGGGGCAGCTGCCTGCCAAAGCGTGACATCGGGCGGAATGATGTTCGGGTACAGGCTGACGAGCAGGCCCACATAGGCGAGCAGGAACAGCACCAGGGTCAAGAGGAAGGGCGTGACCTCGCGCCGCATGGCGATCGCGCGATGCAGGCAGATGCCGGTGGCGGCGACCAGCAACGGCACCGGGCAGAGCCAGGCGAGGTTCGGCCACGAGAACCAGCGCGCGGCGATCCCAGGGTGCATCCAGGGTGTCCACAGGCTGACCATGGCAATCGAGATCATCAAAGCGAAGGCGGTGCGCCGCATGCAGCGAAAAGCCAGGCACTGCAGCTCGCCCTCGACCTTGATCACCAGCCAGCCGGCACCGAGCGTCGCATAGCCGGCGCACAGCGCCACAGCCGTGAACAGGCTGAACGGGCTCAGCCAGTCGAACCAGCCACCCGCGTAGCCGCGGCCGTCGATGGTAACGCCCTGGATGATGCCGCCCAGGATCAGGCCCTGGCAGAACGTGGCGAGACACGAGCCGGCGGCGAAGGCGACGTCCCAGAGTCCGCGATGCGCGCGACTGCGGAAGCGGAACTCGAAGGCGACGCCGCGAAACACCAGGGCCAGCAGCATCGCGATGAGCGGCGCATAGAACGCGGTCAGCAAGACCGAGTAGGCGAGCGGAAACACCGCGAACAGGCCGCCTCCGCCGAGGATCAGCCAGGTCTCGTTACCATCCCAAATCGGTGCGACGGTGTTGATGGCGGTATCGCGCTGGCGCGCGTCGCCGATCAATGGAAAGAGGATACCGATACCGAGGTCGAAACCGTCGAGCATCACGTAGACGAATACGGCGAACGCGATCAGCGCTGCCCAGATCAACACAAGGTCAGGAGTCATGGTCTCTCTCCGTGCGCGGTGCCCAGCGCGGCGGCCCGTCCGGCGGCCCGCTGCGGCAGCTCTGGCTTCAGCACCGGCTCAGCGCGATGCGGCGGCTGTGCCATCAGACGCAGCAGGTAGACGATGCCGGCACCGAAGACGAGCAGATAGACGATGACGAAGGCGGCAAGCGACGCGCCGACGGCGGGTGCGGCCACCGGCGAGACCGCGTCCCGCACGCGCAGCAACCCGTATACCACGTAGGGCTGACGGCCAACCTCCGTGGTGATCCAGCCGGCGAGAACTGCGATGAAGCCGGCCGGGCCCATGAGAACGAGGAGTCGATGGAACCAGCCGCACTCGTGCAGGCGCCCGCGCCAGCGCAGCACCAGACTGACCAGACCCACCGCTATCATCAGCAAGCCGATGCCGACCATCACGCGAAATGTCCAGAATATGATCGTCGCATTCGGCCGCTGGTCCGCCGGCCACGCCTTCAGCCCCTGCACCACGCCATTCGGATCATGAGTCAGGATCAGGCTTCCAAGGTAGGGAATCGATACTTCAGCACGGGTGCGTTCCGCCTCCATGTCGGGCCAGCCGAAGAGAATCAGCGGTGCGCCGGCACGTGTCTCGAAATGCCCTTCCAGTGCAGCGATCTTCGCCGGCTGGTGCTGCAGCGTATTCAAGCCGTGCTGGTCGCCGACCAGCAGCTGCAGCGGCGCGACCAGCGTGGCCATCCACATCGCCATGGACAGCATGATGCGCGCACCGGCGTTGTGTCGGTCCCTGAGCAGATGCCAGGCGGCCACGCCGCCAACCACGAAGGCCGTGGTCAGATAGGCCGCGAGCAGCATGTGCACGAAACGATAGGGAAAGGACGGATTGAAGATGATTTCGAGCCAGTCTCGTGGCAGGAAGCGGCCGGCCTCCAAGACGAAGCCGGCGGGCGTGTGCATCCAGCTGTTGGCCGCCAGGATCCAGAAGGCCGAGAACAAGGTGCCGACGCCGACCATGCAGGTGGCGAGGAAATGCAGTACGGGACCGACACGGTTCAACCCGAACAGCATGATGCCGAGAAAACCTGCTTCCAGGAAGAACGCGCTGAGCACCTCGTAGCCGAGCAGCGGACCCAGGATTGCACCGGTGCGGTCCGAGAATGGCCCCCAGTTGGTACCGAACTGATAGCTCATGACGATGCCAGAGACCACTCCCATGCCAAAGCTGAGGGCAAAGATCCTCGACCAGTATCGGTACAGCTGCAGGTACACGTCTTGTCGGCGCCGCAGCCATAGCGCCTCCAGCACCACCAGGTAGCTGGCAAGACCGATCGTGAAGGCGGGAAAGATGATGTGGAATGAGATCGTGAACGCGAACTGGACGCGTGCGAGCAGCAGTGCGAGGGATGAGTCGTCCACGACGAGCTCCGATCGAAAAGTGACGGTGGCCCGAGCATCGAGCTTCTTGCTCGAAGCGGCGCGGAAGCGAGCCGTGTCGCACGGGATCGACCGCGGTAACGTATGCCGCCGCCGACGCCGACTGACAGCTTACACGCCCGCCATGGCGGGCGTGGTCTGGAAATCCGGACCGGAATGCCGCACCATCGGGACGGTTCCTCCTCGCGGAGGTATGACCGCCACGCTCAGACGAAACGGTTCTCTTGCTTGCAACGGTCCGTCCCGCAGACAGCGTATACCGACATTCGCACCGGCCATCGCGTGCGCGGGCGTCTGTTCCTCCTCGTCATCTCCCTGCTATTACTCGGTGCCTGTGCCGATCCTTCCGGTCAGACGCCATTGCGGGTCGGCCTGCTGGTCTGGCCGCCTTACGAGCTTGCATTCCTGGCCCGAGATCTCGGTTATCTGGACGATGAGCGAATCAAGCTCATCGATTTCGAGTCGCCGGCGGTTGCACAGCGGGCCTATCGTGAAGGCGCCGTGGACGTCGTTGCCGTCACCTCGCATTATCTGCTCGAGCTCGCTCAGCACGACGGCGGGCACCGGGTGGTGTTGGTCATCGACATCTCAGATGGCGCCGATGCGCTGGTCGCGCGGCCGCGGATCGAGACGCTCGCGGAGCTCAAGGGCAAACGTATCGCGGTCGAATCCAGCGCGCTGGGTGCCTACATGCTGTATAGGGTGTTGCAGCGTGCGGAGCTGCAACTGGCTGACGTGGCTCGGATTTCAATGGACATTCCCGAGCAGGAGAAAGCCTATCTGGAGGACCGTGTTGACGCAGTGATCACCTATGAGCCGACGCGCAGTCGACTGATCGCGCAAGGTGCCAGGGTGCTGTTCGACAGCGGTGACATTCCAGACGAGATCGTCGATGTGTTGATTGCCCGCGTGAGCACCATCGAGCAGCGCCGCGAGGCCTTGCAGATGTTGGTCGATGGCTGGCTACGCGCGCTGGACTATCTGCGTACGCATCCGGAGGACGCGTTGCAGCGGATGTCGGTGCGGGAAGGCCTCGGCGTGGGGGAGATGCGCGCGGTGCTGGAGCTGGTCGACATGCCCGATCGGGCGCGCAATCTGGCTCTGCTGGGCGGCGTGCAACCGGGGCTCCGCGCCGGTCTGACGCGGCATGTGGAGGTGATGCTGGAGGCGGGGTTGCTGCAACAAGACGTGGTCGTGGACGGACTGACCGACCCGTCGCTGGTTCGCGAACCGGGTGATTGATCCGCTTTTCGATGAAGCCCGACCTGCGACACCTCATTGCTGGCGGAATCTTCGTGCTTGCGCTCGGCGGTCAGTTGGTCTTCGCCGTCTTCGAGCTACGCAATGCTCGCGCGCAAACCGAGCACAGTCTGCTGCTGCATGCGCGCGTGATCGGCAATGTCCTGAGCTCGGCCGTGGAGTCGGCCGAGCGACGCGGCAGGCTCGAAGAAGCCTACAAGATCTTCGCGCAGACGCGCATCGACCGCAGACTGGTCGATGCCGCCATTGTCGATGATCGCGACCGGATCCTGCTCTCGACCACCCTGGTCCTGCGTGGCAAGGGCCTGCAAGAGTCTCCCCTGGCCGATGCCACGGAATTGCTACGTATGGCCCGTGCTCACGGTCAGGGTCAGGTCGCGCTGGCCGCCGACGGCAACAGCGTTCTGAGCGCCTTCCCGGTGCGACTCGAGGCTCGACCCGACGAGCTTGTCGGTGGTCGGATCGCCGGCCTGCTGATGCGGCACAATCTGGTGTTCGAGAAGAGCGTGGCGCTGCGCAGGGTGGTCATCGACATGCTGCAGGTCGGCGCGGGGACGCTGATGCTGAGCCTGCTGGTGTGGCTGTACTTCGACAGGATCCTGGTCCGCCCGCTGCGCTTGCTGGCGCGCGCCTCGGACGAGCTCGCGCACGGGGTGCACGAGCCGGTCACGCCGCGTCTGGACAGCACGCTGGAGATCCGGCAGCTCGGTCAGGCCTTCGATGGCATGGCCGAGCGACTGCAGCGTCGCACCGAGCTGCTCCAGGAGTCGCACGCGTTCCTCGATGCGACCATGGATGCCGTGCCGTCGCATCTGGCCGTGCTGGACGAGCAAGGCACCATCATCGCCGTGAATCAGGCCTGGCGTAGCTTTGCCGATGCCCACGGTCTGGGATTGCCCGAGCATGGGCTGGGCTGCAATTACCTGCAGATCTGCGACCGCGCCGCCGAGGGCGGTGTGCAGACCGCCGAGGCCGTCGCCATGGCCTTGCGTGAGATGCTCGCCGGCACTCGGGCGCAGTTCCATACCGACTATCATTTCGCGACCCCGGTGTTCGAGGACGAGAGATGGTTTGCCCTCGATATCCGCACCTTTGCAAGCGCGGGCAGATCTCGGGTGTTGCTCGCCCATCACGACATCAGTGAGACCAGACAGCTCTCGCGCCAGCTCGAGTACCAGGCGCGGCACGATGCGCTCACCGGACTCATCAACCGGCACGAGTTCGAGCGGCGCCTGGAAGCGCTGGTGGACAGCGCCAGGGCAGATGGAGCAGAGCATGTGCTGTGTTACCTGGATCTGGATCAGTTCAAGGTGGTCAACGACACCTGCGGACACGTCGCGGGCGATGAATTGCTCCGCCAGGTCAGCCGTACCATCGCCCGCTGCGTGCGACATGGCGACACCCTGGCGAGGCTGGGCGGGGACGAGTTCGGTATCCTCATGGACTACTGTCCGCTCGACATCGGTCTGCAACGCGCCGAAGCGGTGCGTGCGGCCCTGGAGGAGAGCCGCTTCACCTGGCAGGAGCACGTGTTCTCCATTGGGGCCAGCATCGGTATCACCTGCCTGGACCAGAGCGTGGCGTCCGCGGGCGCGGCGATGAGTCATGCCGATGCAGCGTGCTACGTGGCCAAGGACGAGGGACGGAACCGCGTTCGAGTGCATGACGACGGCGATGAACGTCGCGCAACGCAGCATGGGCAGATGCGTTGGGTGTCGCGGCTTCAGTGGGCGCTGGACCTCGATCGACTCGAGCTTCACTATCAACCAATCCTGCCGCTGGGCAACGGGTCACCGGGTAGCAACGAAGCGGATGTCACGCGCTACTACGAGCTGCTGGTGCGGCTCGTCGACGAGGATGGCTCGCTGGTCTCGCCCGGTGCCTTCCTGCCCGCCGCCGAGCGTTTCCATCTCGCTTCACGTATAGACCGATGGGTGGTTTCACGGGCTCTAGGCTGGCTGGCATCACAGCCTGCACACCTCGCGGCGCTCGAGATGTGCAGCATCAACCTGTCTGGTCAGTCGCTCGGTGACGAGGGCTTTCTGGAGTTCGTGCTCGAGCGTCTGGAGCGCAGCGGCGTGCCGCCGAGCAAGCTGGCCTTCGAGGTCACGGAGACCGCGGCGATCGCCAACCTCAACAACGCCACCGTGTTCATGGAAGGGCTGGCCGGACGGGGCTGTAGGTTCGCGCTGGACGACTTCGGCAGCGGTCTGTCGTCGTTCGCCTATCTCAAGCATCTACCGGTGGAGATCCTGAAGATCGACGGCGTGTTCGTTCGCGATCTGCTCACCGATCCCATCGATGCGGCATTGGTTCGTTCGATCAACGAGATAGGTCATGTGATGGGATTGAAGACGGTTGCCGAGTTCGTCGAGAGTCAACAAATCATCGAGCGGTTGACGGAGATAGGCGTGGACTACGTGCAGGGCTATGCGGTAGGTGCGCCACGGCCACTGAGCAGCCTGGCGCGGACCTGAGCTGGTGGGTGATACAGGCCTGACAGCTATGTGCAGGGGTACTACAGCTGATACTGTTCGATACGCCGCTTCAAGGTCGACAGCGAGATGCCGAGCTCACGCGCGGTCGCGGCCTTGTTACGTCTGTTTCGAGTCAATGCCGACTCGATGAGCTGTCGCTCGGCCTCGCGCAGGCTGGCCGGCACGCCGCTGCCTTGGGGGCCGCCGGGCATGAGTCGGCTGGCCTCGGGAGGTTGCGGAGGTTGGTTGGCCGAGACGGGGCCCACCGCCACCGAGGATTGTGACGCCGGGCTGTCCAGCGACAGATGATGGGGCTCGATGCGACCCTGCGCGCACAGCACCGCGGCGCGCTCCAGAACGTTGCGCAGCTCACGAACATTACCCGGCCAGGGGTAGGCAAGTAGCGCCGCGAGCGTCTCGTCGGAAAGATCGCGTTGAATGTCGAGCCGGTCAAGGATATGCCGCGCAAGCAGTGCGATGTCCTCGCGGATCTGCCGTAGCGGTGGGACGCGAACGGTGATCACGGAGAGCCGGAAGTACAGGTCACCGCGGAAGGTGCCGGCTCGGACCATCGCCTCGAGGTCGCGATGCGTAGCCGCGAGCACACGAACGTCTACTCGAGTAGGCTCGTCGGCGCCGACCGGGACGACCTCGCGGCTCTCCAGGGCACGTAGCAGGCGCGGCTGCAGCTCGAGTGGGAGCTCGCCAATTTCATCAATGAACAGCGTACCGCGATGCGCGCTACGGAAGGCGCCCAGACGCGGGCCGTGGGCGCCGGTGAACGCACCCTTCACATGCCCGAACAGATCATTGCGCACCATTTCAGGATCGGTGACCGAGGCATCGAACACCACCAGCGGTCCGCCGCGTCCGGAGAGCTCGTGCAGGGTGCGTGCCACCACTTCCTTACCGCTTCCTGACTCGCCGCGAATCAGCACGGTCGTCGGGCTCGGGGCGACCGCCTTCAACAGTCCGTACAGCTCGCGCATCGGCGCGCTACCCCCAACCAGGTCGCCGAGCCGCTGCTCCTGGCCGACGCTGTAGCGTCGGGCTTCGATTTCCCGGGTGACCCTGATCCGGGTGTTGCCCAGCGCACAGGTCATGTCGGGCTCGAGAAAGGCCTCGATGACGCGTACGCCGTCGCAGAAGGTACCGTTGCGCGAGCCCAGATCGCGCA
>JAGRHX010000481.1 GCA_020444775.1 Gammaproteobacteria bacterium | reverse complement strand
AACGATCACCCTGCCGATGATCCTCCCTTCGTCATCGCCAAGCTGAGAGATTGGCAGCGGCGCGATACCTCCCAGCAAGCCATCGTCGAGGCGGTGACACCGGGCCTGCTCTCGCTACCGGGCGCGTTCGCGGTCGCGGTGAATCCGCCGAGTCTGGTCGGTGGCTTCGAGCAGCCGGTGCAGTTCGTCCTCTCCGGCGGTGACTATGCCCAGACCGAGGGCTGGGCACGGCAACTGATGCGCGAAGTCCGCAAGCGCAATCTGATGCGCAACCTGGACCTCGACCATGGCGAACGAGGTCCACAGCTGAGGATCGAGATCGACCGCCGTCTCGCCCACGATCTCGGCGTATCGGCGCGCGAGCTCGGCGATACCTTGCGCTTGTTCCTGCAAGGCGACGACATCACGGAGTTTCACCAGCGTGGCGAGACCTACCAGGTGGTGGTGCAAGGACGCCCAGAGGCCCGCAAGACCGTTGCCGACATCCTGAATCTTCAGGTGCGCGGACGCGATGGGGATACGGTACCGGTGGCCGCGTTCGCCCGCGCCGAGCGCACTGGCGCGGCCACCAGCTACAGGCGCGTCAATCGTGAGCCGGCCATGGTGCTCACCGGTGTGCCTGCAGCCGGTATCGATCTCGGTCAGCTGCTCGGGACGCTGCGCGACCTGGTCGAACAGCACCTGCCGGCCCGAGCGCGCACCGATACCCTGGGGCTCTCGCGTGAGTTCACGAAGTCATCGGCCGCGGCGGCCGGGGTCTTCGCGCTGGCGTTGCTCGTGACCTACCTGGTGCTCGCGGCGTTGTTCGAGAGCTTTGTCTACCCCCTGATCATCCTGATCGCCGTACCGCTCGCGGTCACCAGTGGCCTGTTGGCCTTGTGGTTGGCCGGGATGAGCTTCAATACCTTCAGTCAGGTCGCGCTGCTACTGCTCATCGGACTGCTCGCCAAGAACGCCATCTTGGTGGTCGACTTCGCAAATCGGCGGCGCAGGGAGGGCGCGACGGTGGAGGAGGCCGTGCTCGAGGCCTGCCGGACCCGCTTCCGACCGATCCTGATGACCTCCATCGCCACATCGGCTGGCGGGGTGCCGCTCGCGCTCGCCACCGGACCGGGTGCCGAGGCGCGCGAGATCATCGGCATCGTGATCGTCACCGGCACGATCTGGGTGACCCTGATCACGGTGTTCCTCGTTCCGGGCCTGTATCGGGTGGCGGCACGCCTGGCCAGCGTCCCGGGTCGCCGTGCGAGCGAGCTGGACGAGCAACTGCGTGAGGCCCGCGACGCATGAGCGCTGCCATCGGCCCGGATCGGGCCTCTAGAGCAGCGAGCTGGAGTTCCGCAACGCATTCCACTTTCCGAATCGGGCCAGGTGGTGGTCTGGATCGCCGAACAACATGCGCAGTGTCTCGAGTCGCTTGTAGTAGTGCCCGACCGCATACTCCTCGGTCATGCCGATGGCGCCATGCAGCTGAATACCCTCACGGCCGACCTGGCGCGCCGCGTTGCCGACCCTCACCTTGGTCGCCGAGACGATCGCTCGTCGGCTGATTGGATCGCCGTTCAGGGCATCGAGCGCGCCAGCGACCATCGAGCGTGACTCTTCCAGGGCGTACTGCAGCTCGACCATGCGAAACTGCAGGGCCTGGTTGCGCCCGAGCGCGCGGCCGAACTGCTCGCGCGTATTGAGATACTCGAGTGTCATACGCATGACCGCTTCCATCGCGCCGATCGCTTCGGCACAGGCGATGACACAGGCCTGGTCGACAACTGCCTCGAGCAGATCGAGGCCGGCGTCGACCTCGTCGATGACACGCGACGAGTCGACCCGCACATCGTCGAAGGTGATGTCCGCTGCAGGATGCTGGTCGTTGAGTCTATAGCCGACCATGCGCACACCCGGCGTGGCGGTGGGCACGCAGAGCAGGGTGATGCCATCGGCGTCAGCGGTCGCGCCCCGGGTCCGCGCGCTCACGATCACGTGATCGGCGCTTTGACCGTTCAGCACCACCGACTTCGCGCCGTTCAAGACGAAGGCGCCATCACTGTCGGCGCGTGCGCTGGTCTCGACCCAGCTCAGCTCATAACGCGCGCCACGCTCAGCGAAGGCGACCGCAAGCTGCAGGGTGCCGGCCGCAACCTGGGGCAACAGCTCCAGGCGTAGGTCTTCGCTTGCGCCGCGGCGCAACAGCTCGGCCCCGAGCACCACGCTTGCAAGGTAGGGTTCCGTGACCAGCCCTTGACCAAAAGCTCGCGCGATGATCGCGAGCTCGGTCGGCCCCGCGCCAATGCCGCCATCCGCCTCGTCGAGCGCCATGCCGAGCCAGCCCAGCTCGGCGAACTGCTGCCACATCTCGGCACTGAACGCTGCGCCTTGCGCCAGTCGCCGCTGTCGCGACTCGAAATCGTAGCTGGCGGCGATCAGCCGCTCAGCGCTGTCGCGAATGAGTTCCTGGTCCTCGTTGAGCATCAGCATCGTCGATTCCTCCTGATGGCGTCGGGACAGACTCTAAAGTCCCAGGACGCGCTTGGCGGTGATCATCGCCTGCACCTCGTAGCTGCCCCCGGCAATCGACGAGCCACGGTTGGTATAGCGCTGCGCGGCAAGCGTGATCGCGTACTCGGGACCGAGATATCCATCCTCGTCGTCCAGTTCATCGACGCTGAACTCATCGGGCAATCCGTAGTAGCCGACCGCGTCCACCGCGAGATCGCGAACCCCCTGCAACACCAGCGTGCCCCGCGCCTTGAGCAGCGAGGTTTCGGGGCCCAACGACTTGCCGGCGGCGGCGTCGGCGACGAAGCGCAAGATGGTCTGTTCCAGCGCCATCAGCTCGACCTCGAGCGCCCACATACGGCGCGCGAACCAGTCCTGGTCGATCAAGCGCTTACCGCAGCTGGTCTCACTCGCGGCGATCTCCTTGGCGCGCTCCAGGGCACGGCGCGTGTCGGAGGCCCGAGCCCCGTTCAATCGTTCGTGCGCGAGCAACGATTTGGCAACCGACCAGCCTTCGTTCTCAGGCCCCACGCGATTGCCGACCGGCACCCGCACGTTGTCGC
>JAGRHX010000480.1 GCA_020444775.1 Gammaproteobacteria bacterium | reverse complement strand
GATCCATCATGTGTCCCATCAACATGCCAGGCGCCGCCCCCGTTCCGGATAACGAAAATCGATGTCGGCACAACCCATCGGTGCGCCGCGACCGGGGTCAGCTTATCAAACCCCGGTCGTGCTCCGAAGGGTCGCCACGGGCGAAGATCATGAGATTGCAGGGTGCTCAACGGCGCAACTCGAGCCCCTGGCGCTCGGCGATGCGACGCAGACCGCGCTTCATCGCCTCGTCCAGCCCGACGTCGGCGGACGCCTCGCGATTCGCCTGGAGGAATTGCCGACGTTGCTCGGCCAGTGTTTTGATCTCGGACTTTATACGCGCCCGATCTGCGGCCTTGTCGCGGACGAAGGCCTCGCGTGCGGCGTCGTCCATCGCCCGCATCGGCTCCGGCAAGGCTTCGGTCTCGATGCTGTCCAGCGCCTTGCCGGCCTCCACCGCATCCACCAGGTCCCATCGGCTGTTGCTGTACAGACCGCTGGCCTTGGTCTCGGCGCGACTGGCCGCGGCCGGCAGGCTCAGCGAGCGGGCGTTGGCATCCTGCTCGCGCTGATTTCTGATTGCTGCTTGAGCACCGGCGCCGTAACCGACATATGTCTTGTTGAGCGCCTCGTTGAGCCGCGCCAGCGGTGCGTCCATGGGCGTCGAGGGCGCGGCGACCGCGGCCAGATTCTGATCAATGCTCGCGAACATGCCATTGCTCATCTGTGCAACCGACTGCCAGTCGGCGACCAGCGCGTCATTGCCCGAGCCACAGAACAAGGTATTCACCACCACCTGCCGCTGATTGGCCGAGGCCACCGCCCGCGACAGCGAGATCATCGGATCCTGCGCCGCCGATTCGTTGCCGGCCACGAACAGGATCCGCAGCGCATCCGGCTCACCACTCCAATCGAGCTTCTCGACCGCGGTGTGGATCGCACGTGCCACGTACTCGTCGCCGCCGTTGGTCTGGAACGCGAACAAGGTGCGATTGACCGCGTCCAGATCGGTGGTCAGGGGCTGGTCCACACGGACGTAACCGTTGCCCGCGCCATACTGGGGATTACCGAAGCTGAGCACCGCGACTCGAAGTCGTGGCGTGGGCGTCGCCTGACCGAGCTCGTTGACCACGTCCCACAGACGCTGCCGGGCCGAATCGATGAGCCCGGACATGGATCCGCTGACGTCCAGCGCCAGCACCAGATCCACCTGCCGTGCCTGCGCCCGCTCAACGTTCTGGTCCGCTTGCCGCGCCGTGCTACCGCCGGTGGGGGCCAACCACGAGCCATGCTGCGGATCCACAGGCCTTGGCGGTGCGGCGACGGCGGCCGCGCCCAGCGTCGCACCCAGCAGGACCGAAGACAGGATCACAAGTCGTTGACGCATGTTTGAACCCTCCGCTGCAAGTTGAGGGTTCAGTATGTGCAACGCGCCCTCGGCTCATCAGACCGGGTCGTGTAAACATCCGGGCCCGCGATTTACCTGTTGTTTACACGCTCGTTTCAGCACCGGGTCGACCTTTGGTCCTCGGTCGAAGCCGCGGGCGCGACCCGTCGCCGATAGGCCGACGGACTGACCGCCAGGCGCAGCCGAAAATGATGACGCAGGCTCGCAGCGCTCGTGAATCCACAGCGCTGCGCGACCTGCTCCAGCGGCAGACGCGTGTCCCGCAGCAGGTCCTCGGCCTGACGCACCCGGGCACGCAGTAGCCATTCCGCCGGCGCGCTGCCGGTCAGCGCCACGAAGCGCCGCGCAAAGGTTCGGGTGCTCATCCCGGCGCGCTCCGCAAGCTCGGCGATCGTGATCGGTCGGTGCAGATTGGCCTGCATCCAGTCGAGCAGGGCACCAAGCCTCGGTCCCTCATAGGCGCTGCTCACCGGTCTGCTCACCTGTTGCAGCTGGTTGCCGTCACGATGTGGCGCCACCACCAGACGGCGCGCGACCTGATTGGCGGCATCGACGCCACGCTCACGACGAACGAGATGCAGACAGAGATCGATACCCGCCGCGCTGCCCGCCGAGGTCAGCAGCTGACCCTCGTCGACATAGAGCACGTCGTCCACCACCTGGATATGCGGATGGCGACGGGCCAGCTCGTCGAGATAGCGCCAGTGGGTGGTGGCGCGGCGTCCGTCGAGCAGCCCGGTGGCAGCCAGTATCGCGACCCCCGAGCAGATCGACAGCAGTCTCGCGCCACGCGCATGCGCCGCCCGCAGCGCCGCGCACAGCCGTTCCGGCACCGGCGCGTCCAGACCACGCCATCCGGGTGCGATCACCACGTCCGCCAGCTCGAGCAGCTCCAGGCCACCGTCCACGATCACGCCGATACCGCCGGTCGCGCGCAGTGGTCCGGGTTCGATCGCCGCGACATCGAATCGATACCAGTCCGTCCCCATCTCGGGTCGCGGCAGCCCGAAGATCTCGACCGCTACCGCGAGCTCGAAGGTGCACAATCCGTCATAGGCCAGCGCGACCACCCGTGGACCGGTGGTCGCTCTGGCGGCATGCATCGCGTGTTGCGCGGCCGGCGAAGCCAGGTCCGGCGTGGGGTCCATGGATTCAGACATCGGGCTCAGTCAGGAGATTACTGGTGGGTTCTTGGTCCGAACCGCCGAGAGTATGCAGCAGGCCTAGCCGCGCAGTCTGCCGGGCCTTGCGGTGCCGGTATTCCGGCGCGGAACAACGCGGCGAGGATCTCCACGACACTGGCCACATCCTGGCCGGTGATCTGAACGATCTCGACCACGCTGACGCCGCTTTCCGAGTCCTGAACGAGAGACGACTTCGGCGGTCACCGGATGTTGAACTCATCCATCCGCCGCACGCATGCGACACGCTCCGGGGCTGGCTGCACGGTGCTCTGCCGGCAGCGGCGTGGCTGTGGGAATCTGCACGGTCTTGCAGCCCCCGCGAAGGTCGATCTCGACGCCCGAACTGGTCACACTCGATGGCACGGCCAGCATAGCAACGACAACGGGTTCAACGGGTTCAACGGGATGGACGACGCGATCTTTGACTACGTGATTGTGGGCGCGGGCTCCGCGGGCTGTGCCCTGGCCAGCCGGCTGAGCGGGGACGGGCGCTACTCGGTCGCGCTGCTCGAGGCGGGTGGACGTGATCGCAGCATCTGGATCCACATCCCGCTGGGCGTGGGCAAGCTGCTCGGCAACGAAACCTATGCCTGGCCATTCCAATCCGAGCCCCAAGCACATATGGCCGGGCAGCCCATCTACTCGCCGCGCGGCAAGGTACTCGGCGGCTCCAGCGCGCTCAACGGTATGGCGTACGTCTGGGGCGATCCGGCGATCTACGATGCCTGGGCGGCGAACGGCCTCGCCGGGTGGGACTTCGCGTCGTTGAAGCCCTACTTCATGCGCATGGAAAACGCGCTGCACAGCGCCAGTCCCGAACGCGGTCATGCCGGACCGGTGAAGATCACCGACCTGGGCGTGCGCGATCCCGATCCCCTCTCCGACGCGTTCATCGCCGCCTGCGGGGAAGCAGGCATCGGCGAGACCGCCGACTACAACACCCGCAGCTACGAAGGCGTGCGCTATCTCGAGCAGACCGCCGAGAACGGCCGCCGCTGCAGCGCGGCGGTTGCGTATCTGCACCCGATCGCGAGCCGCCGCGGCCTGCGCGTCGAGACCCATGCCCATGCCACCCGCGTGCTGTTCGACGGCGATCGCGCCTGCGGCGTCGAGTTTTCCCGGGACGGCGAGCGCCACACCGTGACGGCGCGCCGCGAGATCGTCCTCGCGGCCGGGACCATCCAGTCGCCCCAGCTCCTCGAGCTGTCTGGGATCGGCGGACGACAGCGGCTGGCCGACCTCGGCATCCCTCTCGTGCACGACAATCCCGCCGTAGGCGAAGGCATCTCGGACCACCTCCAGGTGCGCTGCACCTACGAGACGCATATCCCAATCACCATCAACGACCTGATGAGGAAGCCACTGAGCAAGATACGGTTCGCATGGCAGTACCTCACGTCACGCACGGGCCCGCTCGCCGGCACCTCATCCAAGGCGCATGCGATCACCCGCAGCACGCCGGTGCAGCCCCGCGCCGACGTCATGGTGCGCATCTATCACATCAGCGGGCAAGACCGCTATTCGCGCAGCGCCACTGGAGGTATCGACCCCTACTCTGGGTTCACCATCGGCGGTTTCAAGCTCAGCCCGGTCTCACGCGGCTCGATCCACATCGTCTCGGCCGACCCCTTCGCCGCGCCAGCGCTACAGCCCAACTACCTGAAAGACGAAGCGGACCTGCGAACCGCTGTCGACCTGCTGGCTCTGGTCCGCCACATCGCCGACCAACCGAGCCTGCGCGAGGTCATCGTCGCCGAGCGCCGCCCCGGTTCCGAGGTCACCACCGAGGCCGAGCTGGCCGACTACATCCGCGCGAGCGGGCAGACCGCCTGGCACACGGTCGGCGCCTGCGCCATGGGCGCGGCCGGCAAGGGTGTCGTCGACGAACGCCTGCGCGTGCACGGTGTCCGTGGCCTGCGGGTCGCGGATG
>JAGRHX010000479.1 GCA_020444775.1 Gammaproteobacteria bacterium | reverse complement strand
CTTGCCAGAGCACTTGCCAGAACACTTGCCAGAGCACTTGCCAGAACACTTGATTGAGCATGTTCGATGAAGCCCGAAGCCCGCTGTCCGACGGCCGCCGCGCGGGCGCCGAGACGATGCTGGCAGCCGGGATGATGTTGGCAGCCGGGCCGGCCCGCCAGCAGACCGGCCCCGCGGATACTCGTCGACGAGCTTTACAGGCATGAATCACCAGGACGACTTCGACCGGCGCATGATGCAGGCGGCGATCGGGCTGGCCTTCAGGGGCTTATACACCACCCGCCCCAATCCCAGGGTCGGCTGCGTGATCACCCGCGAAGGACGACAGCTGGCGAGCGGCTGGCATGCGTGGGCCGGGCAGGGCCATGCCGAGGTCAAGGCGCTCGAGGCCGCGCATGGCGACGTTCGCGGCGCCACCGCCTATGTCACTCTCGAGCCCTGCAGTCACCATGGCCGGACGCCACCGTGTGCCGACGCGTTGATCGAGGCCGGTATCGCCCGCGTGGTGGTGGCCAACACCGACCCCAACCCGCTGGTCGCGGGCCAGGGGCTGGCGCGCCTGCAGGCGGCCGGCATCGAGGTCCGGCGCGACCTGCTCGCCGAGCAGGCGGCGGAGCTCAACCCAGGCTTCTTCAAGCGTATGCGCAGCGGACTGCCGCTGGTGCGGGTCAAGCTCGCGGCCAGCCTCGACGGACGGACCGCGCTGCGCAACGGTCAGAGCCAGTGGATCACCGGCAAGGCCGCGCGTCGCGACGTGCAACACTGGCGCGCGCGCAGCTGCGCGATCCTCACCGGCATCGACACCGTACTCGACGACGACCCGCGGCTGACCGTGCGGGTCGACGAGCTGGAGCCATGTGACGGTCCGCGAGGCGACGTCGACGACCTGCAACAGCCGCTACGCGTGGTGCTGGACAGTCAGCTGCGGATCGACATCAATCGGCAGCTGCTGACGGCACCGGGACGGACGCTGCTGCTGACCGGCAGGCCGCCCGAGGACCCGCGCCGCCAGTCGCTGCAGGACGCGTTGCACCGACTCGACATGGATGGCGTCAGGGTCGAGATCGAGCAGTGCGCGCTCGATGCCGGCGGCCGTTTGGATCTGAGGGCGGTGCTGACCCTGCTCGGTCGACGACAGATCAACGAGGTCCACGTCGAGGCCGGGGCGCGACTGAGCGGCGCATGGCTGGCAGCGGGTCTGGTGGACGAGCTGTTGCTGTATCAGGCACCTTGCCTGCTCGGCGACGATGCCAGACCGCTCATGCACCTGCCCGCGCTCCAGGACATGCAGCATCGCCATCGCTTGCGGCTGGTGTCGGTAGTGCGGGTTGGCGAGGATCTGCGGCTGCTGGCGCGGCCCTGAGCGAGACGGGTGGTAGACGTGGGTCGCAGCTGTCGCTCGAAGGCGCGGACCGCAACGGACAGACAACGGTCACACACTTGCGATTGCCGCACACGCAATCATCCGACATGCAATCATCCCACATGCAATCATCGATGAAGCGGAGCACAATTGGGCCATGTTTACCGGAATCGTGACCGCGCTGGGCGTCATCGCCGAGCGCCAGCCGGATCCCTCCGGCGACGTGCGCCTGGTGATCCAGAGCGACGGCTTGGACGTTGCCGGGATAGCGCTCGGTGACTCCATCTGCACCAGCGGGGTCTGCCTGACCGCGGTCGAGCTCGGTACGCGGGGGTTCTCGGCCGACGCCTCCAACGAGACCCTGAGCTGCACGACCCTGGGCGATCTGGCGGTCGGCAGCCGGGTCAATCTGGAGCCTTCGCTGACCCTGAGCCAGCCACTGGGCGGACATCTGGTGAGCGGCCACGTGGACGGCGTCGCGAGCGTTGTTTCGCGCTATGATGATGCGCGATCGGTGCGCCTGCGTTTCCGACTGCCCCCCGGTCTGAGCCGCTACGTGGCACGTAAGGGCTCGATATGCGTTGACGGCGTCAGCCTGACCGTCAACGACGTCGCGGGAGACGAGTTCGAAGTGAACATCGTCCCCCACACCCTGGAGGCGACGACCATCGGCGACTACGTGGCCGGCACCCGGGTCAACATCGAGGTGGACCAGATGGCGCGCTACGTCGAGCGCCTGCTCGGAGACAGACTGCTCGAGGATAGAGATGGCGAACGTTGAGACACCCTTCGAGCCACACGTCATCGAAGGCGGAGAAGGCCGCGAGCGCGGCGACGACGATGATCGCTTCCACACCACCGAGGACCTCATCGAGGAGTTCAAGCGTGGTCGCATGGTCATCCTGGTCGATGACGAGAGCCGCGAGAACGAGGGCGATCTGATCCTGCCGGCGGAGCTGGTCGAGCCCCACCACATCAACTTCATGGCACGCTATGCGCGCGGTCTCATCTGTCTGCCGATGAGCGCGGAGCGTTGCGACCAGCTCGATCTGCCGCTGATGGAAAGCGACAACCGGGAAGCACACCGCACCGCGTTCACGGTCTCCATCGACGCCGCCGCCGGGACCACCACCGGCATCTCGGCCGCCGATCGGGCGAAGACCATTCGCACGGCGGTGCAGCCGGATGCGAAGCCCTCCGACTTCGTACGCCCCGGCCACGTCTTTCCACTCCGCGCGGTTGCTGGCGGCGTCCTGACCCGCGCCGGGCACACCGAGGCCGGCTGCGATCTGGCACGGCTGGCCGGCTTTCAACCGGCCGCGGTGATTGTCGAGATCATGAACGAGGACGGCAGCATGGCGCGTCGTCCTGAACTCGAGCTGTTCGCGCGCGAGCATCAGATCAAGATCGGCACCATCGCCGATCTGATCCAGTACCGGATGCATCATGAGCGCACGGTGGAACGGGTCGCCGACTGCGCCCTGCCCACCCGCTTCGGCAAGTTCCGACTGGTAACCTTTCGCGACCGCATCACCAACGGCGTCCATTTCGCCCTGGTGCGTGGCGAGATCTCGGCCACGGAGCCGACCCTCATCCGCGTGCACGTGCGGGACGCGCTGAGCGACCTGACCGGCAGCCAACGCGACGAATCTCGCTGGCCCATCCAGGATGTGCTCGCGAGAATCGACGAGGAAGGCGCCGGGGTGGTGGTCATACTGCGCAATCCGGAGCCGGATGAGGAGATCATCCGTCGCGTCAAACGCTACCAGCGCGAGGACGAGGGTGAGATCCTGGCGGCACGCGACCCCAGCCCGACCTTGCGCACCTATGGTGTGGGCGCGCAGATCCTGCTCGATCTGGGCGTTCGGCGGATGCGGGTGCTGAGCAAGCCACGCCGTATGCTGGGCCTGTCCGGGTTCGGCATGGAGGTGGTCGAGTACGTGTACTGAACAAACCGAAAGCCTTGCCTGGGACAGTTTCGGCTGCATCTTCGCAGGCATCGTCGGGAACATTTTCTCGGGCACGCTGGACGCCGGGCGTTTGCGCCAGCGCAGCAGCCTGCCGGTCCAGGGTAGCGATCACCTGCCGTTGGCGATCGACGCTCGCCGCCCCGCCCCGACATGATTGGCCCGACATGATGAGATGGCCACATCGATCCCCGCGACGATGTGGGGCTCGATGATCGAAACGTCTTCCTGCCGGGTGGTGCGGCGCCTGCGGGTCAGCTTGAGGGTATGGCGGAGCGCGAGCCGCCGCCCAGTCCGGATTGCCAGTCGGGATTGCCAGTC
>JAGRHX010000478.1 GCA_020444775.1 Gammaproteobacteria bacterium | reverse complement strand
GGCATCCCGTTCATCTTCGATCCCAGCCAGGGGCTGCCGATGTTCGATGGCGAGCAGTTGGACTGCTTCATCGACCAGGCCAACTGGCTGACGGTGAACGACTACGAGTGGGAGATGGTGACGAGCAAGACCGGTCGTACCCTGGCCGAGATCGGTCAACGGCTCGACGCGGTGATCATCACCCGTGGCGCACAGGGCTCGGTCATTCACACCGGGGGCAAGACCCACGAGATCCCACCGGCGCGTCCGGCCTGTCACGAGGACCCCACGGGCGCCGGCGATGCCTACCGGGTCGGACTGCTCTACGGCTTGATGAACGGGCTGGATTGGGAGACCACCGGACGCTGTGCTTCGTTGATGGGATGCCTTGCGATCGAGCATCACGGGACGCAGAATCATCGCGTCACCATCGACGAGTTCAAGGAACGCTTCGCGGACAGCTTCGGGCGCTCGCTCGACTGAACCGACCGATCGGACCGGTCCGACCGACGATTGAACTCAGGCCCCGGGCCCGAACGCCATCCTCGAATCCCCGCGAGCCGAGCGCCACAGCGAGCGTTCGCTTCGCGCGCAACCGTTGCAGGTCGTAAACATGACTCAGGTGCCTGGCCCTCTGCCGATCCTGCAGGGCTCCGTCGCCGACGCCGAGGCCGGCCATTCGGTCGCGGATGAATGCTTGGAGGTCCGTGTCGCCGGTCTGTTGCGAACGGATATCGAGGCGCTGGCGCGTCGTTTCGACACGCCACTGCTGGTGCTCGATCCCGGCCGTCTGACGGACGCCTACCAGACCCTGACTGCGGCCTTGCCCGGCGTTTCGCTCCACTACGCGGTGAAGGCGTTTCCTCATGCGAGCGCGATACGGGTGCTGGACGGACTGGGTGCCAGCTTCGACGTCGCCAGCGTCGGTGAGCTGGACCTTGTGGCAGATGCCGGCGTCGGTGCGCAACGCGTCATCTATACCCACCCGATCAAGCGTCCGCGAGACATCGAGCGCGCGCTTGGTTTCGGCTGCGAAACGGTCGTGGTCGATAACACCGAGGAGCTGCTCAAGCTGCTGCCTTTCCGCGAGCAGCTCGACGTGCTGGTGCGGGTCAGCTTTCGCAATCGTGATGCGCGTGTCGATCTTTCGCGCAAATTCGGCTGCGACCCGGAGGACGCTGAGCGTCTCATCCAACAGTCGGTGGAGCTCGGTATCCGTGTCCGCGGTCTGGCGTTCAACGTGGGTTCGCAGGTCGGGGGGGCCAATGCCTATGTGCAGGCGATCGACTGGTGCAGGCAACTGATCGCGAACGCCCCAGCCGGTGTGCAGATGCGGACCCTGGACATAGGCGGTGGATTCCCGGCCGACTATCAGGGCGGGCTCGGCAGCATGGTCGACTTCTGCGCGCCGATTCGAGAAGCGTTGCAGCGGATGCCGGCGGATGTGGAGATCGTGGCCGAGCCCGGACGCTCCCTGGTCGCGGGAGCGGTGACGCTCATCACCTCCGTGATCGGCAAGTCCTGGCGCCAGGGGCGGCTCTGGTACTACCTGGACGACGGTTTGTACGGTAGCTACAGCGGCCGGGTCTACGACAACGCCGATTCGAGATTTCTCACCCTCAAGCGTGGCATGGAGCTGCCCAGCGTGCTTGCCGGACCGACCTGCGACAGTTTCGATCTACTGGCCGAGGACGTGATGCTGCCGGAGCTCGAGGTGGGTGACCTCATCATCTCGCCGATGATGGGCGCGTACACATCTGCTTCGGCCAGCGACTTCAACTCGTTGCGACGCGCGAGAGTGGTTTCGTTGAGCGTGTTGCGGCACGGACGAGCGAGCAACGGCAGGGCGCCGGTGGTCGCAGTCAGTCCGTAGAATCTAAACGAAGTTGCCGCGCTCAGCGGTCCAGTGCCTGGCTGAACTGTTCGAAGTCCTGCACCGGGGCGTCGCAGACCTGGCCTCTACAGATGTAGGCGCGGGTCGACGTGCCCGGCTCGCGCAGCGCCAGCAGACCGGGTAGCGCCTGCTCCTCGGCACCGATCGCGAGAACGACCCGGCCGGGGACCACGTCGAGCATCGCCCGTTCGCGCCAGCGCTCCAGCTCCTGCGGATCGTCACCACGAATGATGATGCTCTGCGGTGGGTAGAGAAGCTCCTCCAGAGCATCGAGCAGCGCGTTGTGCGCGTGAGGCACGCGACTCATGGACGCCCAGCCGGCGCGCAGACAGCGTTCGGCGGCATCGATGAAGCGTGTCTCGCCCAGCAGATGACCGACCCGTAACAGGACCAGGGCCGCGATGCCGTTGCCGGCCGGCAGTGCGTCGTCCATGAACGGCTTGGATCGGTGCAACAGGCTCTCATGGTCGTGGGAGGTGAAGAAGAAGCCGCCGTCGGTGCCATCCTCGAAGTGGGTGAGCATCGCTTCACACAGATCCAGCAGCATCCGCATCTGACCACCATCGAAGCGACGCTGCAGCACGGCGAGGATCGCGCTGGCGAGCAACGCATAGTCGTCCAGATAGGCATTCAGATGCGAGCGGCCGTCCTTGTGGGTGGCCAGCAGCCGGCCGTCGTGCCACAGGTTCTCGACGACGAAGCGCAGCCCGCGCTGCGCCGAATCCAGATAGCGCGGTTCCTGCAGCCGATCGGCGGCGACCGCCATCGCTTGGATCATCAGTCCGTTCCACGCGGTGAGGATCTTGTCGTCCAGCCCCGGCCGGACGCGCTCGCTGCGTGCCTGGAACAGCCGTGCGAGTCCGTCGTCGATGGTCTGTTGGACCCCGGTGGTATCGAGCGAGAAGCGCTCGGCCAGCTCGTCCAGCGATGCACGTGTGTGCAGGTGCCAGTGGTGGCGCTCGAAGTTGGCGGGACCGTCCAGCCCATAGCGTGCGGCCAGCAGCTCGAAGGTCGGTGTGTCCAGCAGGCTCCGCACCTCCTCCACCGACCACACATAGAATCTACCCTCCTCGCCTTCGGAGTCCGCATCCAGGGTGGAGAAGTAGCCACCCGCATCGGACTGCAGCTCGCGCATCACGAACTCGGCGGTGCCCCGGGCAGTCCGTGCAAACCCGGGATCTCCGGTCAGGGCGTAGGCCTCGCTGTAGAGCTCCAGCAGCGGGGCGTTGTCATAGAGCATCTTCTCGAAGTGCGGGATCATCCATTGATCGTCCACCGAGTAGCGGCAGAAGCCGCCACCCACCTGATCGTAGAGTCCGCCCTCGGCCATTCTGGTCAGCGTGAACTGCAGCATGTGCAGGGCACGACTATCGTCGCGATGGCGAGTGTAATGCCGCAACAACCTGGCGAGGTTGGTCGGATGCGGAAACTTCGGTGCATCACCGAAGCCCCCGAGACGCTCGTCGAACAGCGCTTCGAGTTGGCTTCGCGCCTCCCGTAGCGGTGCATCGTCCAGCGCTGCCTGATGCAAGCTGGTCGACTCGATGCTGCTCAGCGCCCGCACCACCTCGTCGTGGTGTGTGGCCAGCGAGTCACGGTTGCCGCGGAACCAGCGTTCCACCTGGACCAGCACCTCGGAGAAGGCCGGCATACCGTGTCGTGGCTCGGGTGGGAAGTAGGTCCCGGCAAAGAACGGAGTATGCGTGTCGGGGGCGAGCACCATCGTCAACGGCCAACCGCCCGGTCGTCGCGTCATGAGCTGGTGCGCGAGCTGATAGATCTTGTCCAGATCCGGCCGTTCCTCGCGGTCCACCTTGATG
>JAGRHX010000477.1 GCA_020444775.1 Gammaproteobacteria bacterium | reverse complement strand
CCGACGCCGCCGCCGCCCGCGCCGATGGAGGCGCGTTCGTTCATGAGCGTGGTGATGGCCACCTGCCAGCCCTGGCCGACGGCGCCCAGCCGCTGCGAATCCGGAATACGTACGTCCGTGAAATACACCTCGTTGAAGTGCGAGCCACCGGAAATCTGCTTGATCGGCTTCACGGTGACGCCGGGCGATTTCATCGACAGGAAAAAGTAGGTCAGCCCCATGTGCTTCGGCACGTTCGGATCGGACCGCGTGACCAGGATGGCCCAGTCCGAGTAGTGGGCGCCGGAGGTCCAGATCTTCTGGCCGTTGATCACCCATTCATCGCCCACTTTTTCGGACTTGGTGCGCAGCGCAGCCAGGTCGGAGCCACCCGCGGGCTCGGAGAAGAGCTGACACCAGATCTCCTCGCCGCTGGCGAGTTTCGGCAGAAAGCGCAGCTTCTGCTCCTCGGTGGCGTAGGTCATCATGGTCGGCGCCGCCATGCCCTGTCCGATGCTGAACACGCCCTGCGGCACGTCGTACTTCGACTCTTCCTGGTTCCAGATCACCTGTTCGATGGCATTGCCGCCACGACCGCCGTATTCCTTGGGCCAGCGGATGCAGGCCCAGCCGGCGTCATATTTGCGCTTCTGCCATAACTTGGCGGCAGCGATCTCATCCATACCCGCCAGTTCTTCCTTCTTCGGTGCATTCGCTGCGAGCCACGCACGGGCTTCTGCACGGAAGGCTGCTTCTTCTTTGGTATCTTCAAAATCCATCGTGTTCTCCCGATCCGTTCAGGCCGCGTCGCTGGCGACGGCGGCGTTGATCAATTTGTCCTGCCACTGGCCGAGGCTGCCGATGTTGAGGGCAAGCACGCGCGACCGGCGGTAGTGGAACTGGCAGTCGAATTCCCAGGTGAAGCCCATGCCGCCGTGGGTCTGGATGTTCTCCTTCGACGCCACGTGGTACGCCTGCGTGGCCGCCACACGGGCAGTGGCCGCCGCAAGCGGCAGGTCCGCGGCATCGTTCGCCAGCGCCCAGGCGCCGTAGTAGCAGTTGGAACGAGCCAGCTCCACAGCGATATAGACGTCCGCCAGCTTGTGCTTGATGGCCTGGAACGAGCCGATCGGGCGACCGAAGGCATAGCGGCTCCGGGCGTGAGAACACGCCATCTGCAACGCGGCCTCGGCCACCCCGAGCTGCTCGAAGGCAACGACGATGGCTGCGCGCTCGAGAAGACGCCCGATTGCCTCGGCGTGCCGTGCCCCCGGCAGCGGTTCCACCGGGTGGGCGCTGAATCGAAGACGGGCATGCGAGCGACTCGGATCGACGGTGTGCTGGCCTACCACCTCCACGGTGTCGCCGTGCAGCGCCGCCAGGAACAGACCGACGCCGCCCTGCTCGTATCGAGCGGCCACCACCGCGAACTCAGCCGCCTGCGCATCAGGGACCACGGTCTTCTCACCGCTCAGCCGCCCACCGTCGACCCGGCAGTCGAAACCGTCGGAGATCAGGAATCCCGGACGCTCGGCGATGGCAATGGTACCGATGCAGCGGCCGTCGGCCAGCTTCGGCAGCCAGCCCAGCTGTTGCTGCTCGCTGCCGTAGCGCAACAAGGCATCGGTCGCGATGGATACCATCGAGAATGGCAGCGGCGACAACGCGCGCCCGACCTCGGCGGCCAGCACGCAAACCGCGAGCTGTCCCATGTCCAGACCACCGAACCGCTCCGGCAGGCTCGAGGCCAACCAGCCTAGCCCGGCGATCGTCTGCCAGGCATCCGCATCGTGGTACTCATCCGACTCCAGCACCCGGCGGGTGGCGGTCGGTCCGCAGTTCTCGCTCAGATAGTCGCGTGCGGTCTCTTGCAGGGTCTTGAGCTCGGGGCTGAAATCGAAGTCCATGCGGGCAAGGCTGACAAGGTGTGGATAGTCGCTCATTATCGCCGCCAGACCATCGCCAGACCATTGCCAGAGCATTGCTCGCCAGATGTCAAACCCGACTCAAAGCCTGACCGGTGCCGCCGAAGTAGTCACAGACACTCCAAGCACTGTCTACGCGCGGCGGTAGCAGCGCCACGCGACGCCGGAATCCATCGTGATCGCGCCGTAAAGATGACTCCTATCACGACCGAACGATGATGGAGCCTACGCCTCCCGCTCCACCTGCACGGAACGAGTCCTGATGACAACCCGCTGTCCATGGTGCGAGGCCCCCAGAAACGCCGGCCCCACTTGCCCCAGCTGCGGCGCCAACTACGCCAAGGCCGAGGCGATACGCGCACGAGGCCGGGCGAACGCGAACCCACCGGGAACGGCGGCGACCTCGTCGCTGTCGGGCATCGAAACCTACACCGACGACAATCGAGCGACAGCACCGGTCAGCGATCCACGCTTTGAGTATCTGTGCTGTCTGTACGCGATGCCGTGCATGTTGCTGTTGGCGGGACTGCTCCGGCTGACCGGATTCGGCGCCAGCGTCCAACGCATCGTCTTCGGCATGCCCGTGCACGAGCTGGGGCACGCGGTGGTTGGCTGGCTCAGCGGCTATAGCGCGATTCCGACCCTATGGAAGACGATCACACCGACCTCACGTGGCTATATCGCCCCGGCCCTGTTGTTCGCCGCGATCGCCGCGCTCACCTGGCAGGGCCTGCGACACAAGACCCCCGGCTGGCTGCTCGTCGCGCTGGGCCTGTTCGTGCTACAGGTCTACGCCACCTTCGTGATCGACCAGAGCACCGCGACCATGCTCATCACCTTTGCCGGCGACGGCATGGGCATGGTCCTGGCCACAGTGCTCATGAGTCTGTTCTACATCGGCAAGCAGACACAGATATACAAGGGCGCGCTGCGTTGGGGATTCATGGCCATCGGCGCCGCGGCCTTCGCCGACATGTTCGTGCCGTGGTGGCTGGCAAGGGGTGACATCGGACACGTCGGCTACGGCATGACCGGTGGCATCGCGACCGATGCCTTCAAGCTCATCAACCATCATGGCTGGAGCTGGTCCGGCATGATCCGCGCCCACGTGACCATTGGTCTCGGCTGTCTGCTGGTGCTGGCCAGCGTCTATACGGCGGGTCTGTGGCAGGCAAGGCATTGGTGGCAAGCGCAGGCCCGGGCCGACCGCCTCGACCGATTGAGAGCCCCTCGCTCTGGCAGGTCTTGAAACCTGTCGTATGAGCCGGGTCCGACCAGGACCCGGCCGACGCCACCAAGACCACGCACGGGACGACTACCGACGTCCCGGCATCACTCGCGGAAGCAAAGATCCGGCGTATCCAGGCTGACGTCCTGCCCGGGGCCCAGCTCACTGCAGTAGTGCACGTTGCCATTCTGCCGAATGAGCTTCACATCCCATTCGTTGTCGACACCACCAGATGAACAGTCCAGATCGGACGTCCAGCTGATGGTACCCGACGTACCAGGCGAGATGACCTTCAGACCGGTCCATTGCCTCTTGAAGAATGGTGCGGCGTACGACGACTTCAGCTCGACGATGCGCAAGGTAGTGCCGGAATCGTTGAAGATCCGTGTCGAGTGAGAACAGGCCGCGGACGCCGATTCGGCGCCAA
>JAGRHX010000476.1 GCA_020444775.1 Gammaproteobacteria bacterium | reverse complement strand
CGGTGCCTGGTCGGCATTGCTGGTGTGCGTGCTGGCGATCGGCGCCGCGCTCGTCTGGGGCCTGAGCGCGACCGCGCCCGTCAAGGTCAGCAGCCAGGGTGTGATGCTGGCCGCCGGCGGGCTGGTCGACATTCGTGCCAGCGAGGCGGGTCGGCTGACCACGCTGTTGCTGGAACCGGGCACCCGGGTCTCGCGGGGTGAGCTGGTCGCGCGCCTCGCTCAGCCCGAGCTGGCCCGCGAGCTGGCCAACGCCGAGGGCCGACTGCAAGCGGCCCGCGACCGACATGCCCGCCTGCAACGCTTCTTCGACGAGAGCCGGGCCCGTGAGCAGCAGGCCGACGCCGAGCGTCTGCAGACCGTGCGCCAGACCACCGCGCTGCTCGAGGAGCGGCTCGCCTTGCTGGAGAACAAGCTCGCCAACGTCCGCAAGCTGATCTCGACCCGGGCATTGGCGCGTGACGAGCTGATCGACGTGCACATCGAGGTCAGCGACACCCGCGAGCGCATCGCCCTGCTCGACGACGAGGCAGCCGAGATCCGGCTGCGCCGGCTGGACAAGGACAGCGAGCGCCGTATCCAGCTACTCGACCAGGGATTGGTGGTGGATGACCTGGAGCGCGAGCGACTGCGTCTGGCCGAGCTGCTCCAATCACGCAGTGAAGTCCGCAGCCCCTATACCGGCCAGGTGGTCGAGGTGAAGGTGAACGCCGGTGACGTGCTCACCCCGGCGACGGCCCTGGCCACCGTTGCACCCGACGACGGCGCGGACCCGGCCGCCGGTGCCGGCGAGCTGTATGGGCTGCTCTACGTGCCGCCCACCGAGGGCAAACGGGTTCGCGAAGGCATGCGCGTGGAAGTCGCGCCGTCCACCGTGCGTCGCGAGGAATACGGCTACATGCACGGCGAGGTGGTCAGCATCGCGCCGCTGCCTGCGTCGCTGGAAGGCATGCGGCGCCGTCTCCAGAACGACCAGCTCGTGCGTCAGCTGTCCGGGTCCGGCGCGCCGTTCGAAGCCCGCGTGCGGCTGCGCCGCGACCCTGCCACGCCGAGCGGCTTCGCCTGGTCGTCGTCACGTGGTCCGGACACGGCGATCAACGCCGGGACCCTGTTCGAGGGCCGGGTCATCGTCCGGCGCGTGCGTCTGCTCAGCCTGCTGGCGCCACAGCTCGAGCAGCTGTTGGGTGGTGACGATGGCGGTTGAGGCAGGCCGCGGCGGCAAGCACACACGCGACCGACCGCAAGGAGCCCCCCCCAAACAATCCCAGGGGCAATCCCGGGGACGATCCCAGCGGCGGGCGCGCACCGATACGATCCTGCAGCTCGAGGCCGCCGAATGCGGACCCGCGGCACTGGCCATGGTGCTCTCGTATTTCGGGCGTCGGGTCTCGCTCGAGGAGCTGCGTATCGCCTGTGGCGTGTCCCGCGATGGCTCCAAGGCCTCGTCCCTGCTGAAGGCCGCGCGCGGTTACGGGCTGGCCTGCAAGGGTCTGAAGGCAGAGCCGGAGGAGCTGCGCGATCTGCCGGTGCCGATGATCGCGTTTGTCGACTTCAGCCACTTCCTGGTGGTGGAAGGGATCCGCGGCGACACGGTGTGGCTCAACGATCCGGCGAGCGGACCACGCAAGGTCAGCATGCAGACCTTCGATCGCATGTTCACCGGCGTGGTCCTGATCTTCGTCCCGACACCGGGCTTCGAGGCCGGCGACAGCCGGCCGCGACGGATCCCGGCGTTGGCCGGGCGCATGCGCGGCGTGCGTCTGGCGGTGGCCTTCATCATTCTCGCGAGCCTCGCGCTGGTGCTGCCGGGAATCGTGGTGCCGGTGTTCACACGGGTGTTCGTCGACTACGTGTTGGTGCGCGCCCAGGACGACTGGTTGTGGCCGCTGCTCGGCGGCATGGGTCTGACCGCGCTGCTGCGCGCGGGGCTCAGCAGTCTGGAGTCGCGCGCCCTGCTGCGGGCCCGCACGCGGCTGGCCATCGAAGGATCGCGAGCCACCCTGTGGCGTCTGCTGCGACTGCCCACGCAGTTCTTCAGCCAGCGCTTCGCCGGGGAGCTGGTCGACCGCATGGACCTGAACGACGCGCTCGCCGGGTTGCTGAGCGGTGAGCTGGCACGCGCGGTGCTGGGCCTGGTCACGGCCTCGTTCTTCCTGTTCGTGATGCTCGTCTACGACCCGTTGCTGGCCGCGATCGCCGCCTTGCTCGCGGGCGGCAACTTCGCCGTGCTGGCGCTGGTCTCGCGCTCGCTCGGCGATGGCTATCGCCGACTGTCGGTGGACGTGGGCAAGCAGCGCTCGGCGGCCATTGCCGGGCTGCAGGACATCGAGTCGTTCAAGGCCGCCGGCGCCGAGGATGCCTTCTTCCAACGCTGGGCCGGCCTCAATGCGCAGGTGGTCAACACCCAACAGGGTCTGGCTCGCGCGCAGACCGTGCTGGAGACCAGTCCGGGGCTGTTGCAGGGCGTGGCGACCGCGGCGGTGCTCTGGGTGGGTGGTGAGAAGGTCATCGCCGGGCAGATCAGCATCGGCACCCTGGTGGCCTTCCAGACCTTGATGGCGAGCTTCGTCGCACCGATCGCGGCGCTCGCCGGCTTCGGTGCGCAGCTGCAACAGGTGCGCGCCATGCTGGCACGACTGGACGACATCGAGCAGCAGCCGCTGGACACGCGCTTCCAGGCCGAGGACGAGCCGGCGCTTCAGTCGCTGCCACGCGGCGCCATCAGCCTGCGTGGCGTACGTTTCGGCTACGCACCGTTCGAGCCGCCGGTGATCGCGGATCTGGACCTGGAGCTACGCCCGGGCACTCGCGTCGCGCTGGTCGGCGCCTCGGGCTCGGGCAAGTCCACGGTCGGTCGCATCATCGCCGGTCTGCTCACACCCGACGGTGGCAGCTACTGCATCGATGGAAAACCATTCGCCGAATGGCCACGCGAGGTGCTGGCGACGCGACTGGCCCACGTCGACCAGCACATCGTGCTGTTCGAGGGCACGGTGCGTGACAACCTCGGTCTGTGGGACCGTGGCATCGAGGAGCGCGATCAAGCGCGTGCCGCGCAGGATGCCGGCATCCACGCGGTCATCGCCGCGCGCCCGGGCGGCTACGATGCGCGTCTGGAGGAAGACGGCCGCAACTTCAGCGGCGGCCAGCGTCAGCGCCTGGATCTGGCCCGGGCACTGGCCCGCAACCCGGCGATCCTGGTGCTGGACGAGGCGACCAGCGCCCTCGA
>JAGRHX010000475.1 GCA_020444775.1 Gammaproteobacteria bacterium | reverse complement strand
GCCGGCACAGGCGCCTGCGGCGCTGACCGCGGCCACCGGCACCGACGACGATTGGGAGGAATTCTGAGCGCGCCGGTCGGGCCGACCGGCGCTCAGTCGACGGCCGGTCGAGGCACATCACCCGCGTGCCGGTGGTGGCGCGCTTCGATCAGCAGATTGCGCGGCGAGTGCTCGCGGACGCAGAACTGCGACAGCCGGCAGTCGTAGCCGTGCTCGATCAACAGCAGCACCCGGTCCAGCACCAGCCAGTGCTCGATCGCGCGTCTGAAGCCGTGACGTAGAAGGGCCAGGCGGGTGACCTGCGCATAGCGTGCCTGCCCGGCCTCTTCGAAGCGCCGTGGGTCGAGTCCCGACGGCAGCTCCAGATCGATCCGCTCGGCTGCCCAGCGGCAGAACCTGGCGAAGTCGCCGCGCACGACCTCGGTCGGCATCGGCGGTACCGGCCGATAGCGGTCGTTACCGCTCAGCTCGCGCTGCAGCAGGTCAAAACCCAGCCGCCGTGACTGCTCGAGGGCACGCAGGCGTCGGATCCGGTTGCGGGCGACCACCGTCTCCTGCACCGCCAGACGCGCATCGTCGAGCGTCGGTGTATAGCGAGCGGCGCGGGCCCGCGCCGACAACACCAGATCGGTATCGGCGTCGGCGAGGTGATAACAGCACGGCGCCAGGGACAGTGCCGGCAGCGCGTGTCTAACGCTCAGTCGCAGCAGCCTGACATGTAGTCGACCGCAAGCATGCAGGGCGACCGCCTGGTAGGGATGTTCGAAGTAGTGCTCTACCGCCGTGTCCAGCACATCGGTGCGGTCGAACAGAAGCGGCAGCAGCTCGCGTCGCGCATGTTGCTCACCCGATGCACACAGTGCCGCGTCGTGCTCCAGACAGATGGCAGGTCGCGACCAGGCAAACGATAGCGCGCGGGCCAGGTGTCCCTTGCCGGAGCACCAGTCCAGCAGCGGCAGACCGCTGCGGGTGGCCGCGGCCGCGAAGCTGCGTACCTGAGACCATTTACGCCCCGTCATCGACCAGTCGAAGTCCTGCGGGAAGGTGTGCAACGCCGGCTGTTCCGGCAGCCGGCAAAGCTGCTCGAGCGCCGACACGGCCGGCACGAAACGCGCGAGCGCCGCGCACAGGGCCTGCGGATCGTGCTCCAGCCGCTGTGCCTGGTGGGTGTCGAGCCCACACAACCAGTCGTACAGCTCCGGATGCGTGTGTCGCCAATCCGGCTCCAACGTCTTGAAGGGGGCGGATCGGAACAGCAGCGCATGCTCATGGAGGATGCGGTCGATCTGCTCGAAACGCTCGCCAAGGGGCGTCAGCGCGACGGGCCCGTCCAAGGTCCTGTCGGTTGCTCCTGACTCAACGCACGTCACCTCCGTCGCCGTGGCCCGTATCGCGGACGCCGTCTCCCCGTAGGCTTGCGGCACTCAAAGGGACACGCCCAGCAGCCCGCGGGTGAGCTGGAACTGGGTATTCTTGCGCTTGTGCAGACGCGGCACGTAGTCGCCCTCGCAGACCTCGGCGATGCGATCGGTCAGGCGTGACAGTGCCTGGTCCGCGGCCGCCGCGTCGCTGAGCATCAGGTCCAGGTCGCGCTCGAAGCGACTCGAGATCGCCCCGTCGTCGCAGATTTGCAGCACAGGCACCATGGGGTGGGAGTGAATGGGCGCGCGACAGATGTGGGCGATCACCAGCTCGACGCCGGTGCCGCCGAGTCCGGTCAGGGTTTCGCCGGTGTCCTCGGTGGGTGCGCTCATCACGTGCAGACCCGGGGCAAGCGCGGCTTCGCCGTAGCCGAGGGTATCGCGCCACGCCGCGGGCTCGGCCAGCAGCTGCTCGGTGAAGGCGGCGCTCTGCAGCAGCGGATCGTTGCTCGCTACCACCACCGTGCCACCGGCCGCGACCACGCCGGCGGCCAGGGTCGCGAGGGTCCGCGCGGTGTCGGCGCCGGGCGACGCGTCGCTGACCAGACCCAGACGCAGGGCGCTGGCGTCGACACGCTCGCGTCGTGCGCTGCCGCCGCGCTCGATGGCCTGCGCGAACCATTGCGCGACCTTGTCCTTGACCCGGGCGATACCGCCGTCGAGCTGTACGCTGGCCCAACCATAATGGTCCAGGGATACGCCACGAGCCGCCAGGTAGTGACGCACGGCGTCGTTGTGGGTCTTCTCGCAACCGTGCTCGAGCAGCACCCCATACCGGGTGAAGGGATGGGTCAGGTGACCGAGCAGGGTCTGCAGATACAGATCGTCGGCGTTCGCCGAGCCACAGCCCTCGGTGTGCGGTAACGCGACAAAACGTGACACGGTGGCCGCGCTGCGCTGCTCCACCGGCCGTTGTGCATTGAGCGTATCGGCGATCAGGCTCGCGACCTGACCGGAGCACAGGCTGGTGGGCATGACCAGCGCAATCTGATCATTGGCGTGGCCGCGCTCGGTACGCCAGGCCTGATAACTCAGTGGTAACGGTGCCGCGTCGCGCGTGGCCAGCGGCCTGCCGTCGGGTTTGCTCGCAGAACGTATGGACTCGACATGACCGTCTTCGGTTTGTTGCCAGTTCCGCCACAGCTGGACCTGCGCGTGCCCGGCCAGCTCGCCCTTGCTGCGTCTTCCGGATGCGATCTCACGGGCAAGCTCGAAGGTCTCGCGGCCCAGATCCGCCATCTCCATGCCATCGTTGTAGCGACCGGCATTGACGTCCATCTCGTTGGCGAGCATCTGGAAGCGGCCGGTGGTGGTGACGAACTTGAGCGTCGGCACGAACGGGAAGTTGGTGATCGAGCCGTTGCCGGTGATGAAGAAGATGAGATTACAGCCCGAGGCGACCTGGCCGGCGATGCTCTCGAGATCGTTGCCCGGGCTGTCCATGAAGTAGTAGCCGGAGTCGCCCATGGGCTGCGCGTAATCGAGCACGCAGTCCAGTCGCACCTCCGGATCCTTCTTGCGCGCGGCGCCGATCGACTTCAGGGCGATGTTGTACAACCCGCGATAGTTGTTGCCGCCGGACGGGTTGCCCTCGGCGCTGGCGCCATGCCGTTCCGCGCGCTGCTTGAAGACGTCGATCTTCTCCAGGAACCGACGCGCGGTGTGCAGGTCGGCGACGTTCGAGAGCACGTACGGCTCCGCGCCGATCAGCTCGTCGGTCTCGGCCAGGTTGGCGCCCCCGCCATGACGGATGATCTCCTTGGCCACCCAGCCGGCCAGGGCGTTGCCGGAGATACCGGAGAAGGCGTCCGAGCCGCCGCATTGCAGCGCCACGCGCAGCGCCGACAACGGCTGCTCGCTACGCTTGTGCGCGCCGACGTCGGGCAACCAGCGCTCCAGGATCGCGCCGGCGCGGTCCAGTTCCGACTCGAAATCGGCGCCGATGCGGAACATCGCGTGTGGCATCCCCTGGATCGGGTAGCCGCCCTCTCGCAGGCTGCGTTCCAGCAGGTCGTTGTCGATCACCTCATCGCCATGGTCCACCGCGATCGCCGCCGCCACGTTCGGGTGGGTCATGAATCCACACAGCGTACGCAGCACCATGTCCAGATTGTTGGGCGCGTGCCGGCCGCCGCCTTCGGTGTGGGTGACCGCGACCACCCCGTCCAGATTGGGATATTGCCGGGGTGCGTTCTCGAAGCGTGCCGCCAGGGCGCGGGCAAAGCCGCTGCTGCGGCTGGTGGTGCCGAGCACGATGATGAAGTTTCGAGTGCCTACGCCACGGCCTGGTTCACGCGCATAGCCCATGAAGGTGCCAGGGCTCGGGTAGGGGGCGACCTGACGGCCGGCCTCGAAGCGGTGTTCGTCGAGCTCGTAGCGCTGCATGAAGTCGCTGAAGTTGGCCTGCGCGGGCAGCTCGAAGTCGACGTTGCGTTCGGCCAGCGCGGCGAGGATCTTGTCGTTGCAGACATACTCTCCAGGCATCAGGTCGCGCCTGGCGCGGCCGAAGGGCAATCCCCAGGACAGCAGGTCCTGGCCAGCGGCGATCGGCTCGAGCACGAAACGGTGCCCCTCCATGACCACGTGTGGCAGCCGGATCAGGGCATCGCCATGGCGTATCGACTGACCGGCTTCGAGGCGACGCGTGGCGATGGCGACATTGTCGCCGCTGGCCGGGACGCGGGCCGCACCGGCAAAATCGAGGATCTGTGGGGAATCGCCAGCTGGGGACATGGATGTCTCTCCGGAACGTTTCGAGAAATGATGCATGCATCCGCGTACGGCTGCCAGCGTGAGCGGCGTGGTGCGGAACATGCTTCCGGCAATCGTTTATCATCGGCCGCATGGTCGGCGCTGGCGCCTGGTGGCGCCGATCCCCAAAGACCGGTCGACACGCGCTCTCGCTGGACGACCCGTACAGACGACGATGGGCTCATGCAGACAGATACAGATTTGCTCAATGCCATGCAGGTGACACGCGTTGCGCGCAGTCGCCTGGCGGAGGTCGATTTCGACAACCTGGGCTTCGGCGACGTATACGCCGATCACATGTTCACGATGACCTATGCCGATGGCGTCTGGAGTGTGCCAGGTATCGAGCCGTTCGGTCCGATTGCCGTGCACCCGGCGAACTCGGCGCTGCACTACGGGCAGGCGGTGTTCGAGGGGCTCAAGGCCTTTCGCGGCGTGGACGGCCGGATCCGTCTGTTCAGGGCCGACATGAACGCCCGGCGTCTGGTCGAGTCCTGTGACCGATTGTGCATCCCACGAATCGATCCCGACGTGTTCTTGCGCGCGGTGGAGCGGCTGGTGGCCGTCGACCATCGCTGGGTGCCGCGGTCTGCGGGGCAGTCGCTGTACGTGCGGCCGATCGTGTTCTCCGACGAGGGCCATCTCGAGGTGCGTCCGGCGAACCGCTACAGGTTCGTGATCTTCACCTCGCCGGTACGCGCCTACTTCGATACCGGCGTAGGTCCGGTGTCGCTGCTCGCCGAGGAGTCCTACACCCGATCCGCCCCGGGCGGGGTCGGCTATGCGAAGACCGCCGGCAACTATGCCGCGAGCCTGTACCCGGGGCAGCGGGGGCGTGACGCGGGCTACGCGCAGGTGTTGTGGCTGGACGGCGTGGAGCACCGCTACGTGGAGGAGGTGGGCGCGATGAACATCTTCTTCCGCTTCGAGGATCGGGTGGTCACGCCGGATCTGCGCGGCACCATCCTACCCGGTGTGACCCGCGCCAGCGTGATCGACCTGCTGCGCGCTGCCGGTCATCAGGTCGAGGAGCGCCGGGTGAGCATCGACGAGATCACCGAGGGCGCGCGCAGCGGTCGTCTGCGCGAAGCGTTCGCGGCAGGCACCGCGGCGGTGATCGCGCCGGTCGGTCGGATCGGCTACAAGGGAACGGACCACACGCTCGGTAACGAGCAGACCGGCGAGTTGACGCGTTGGCTGTACGAGCAGCTGACCGGCATCCAGCGTGGCGAGATCGCGGATCCGGACGGTTGGTGTCGGCTGGTGACGCCGCAGCCCGGCGATTGATCGCGTGGCCACGCGCCGAGGCCACGCCGATGACGCGCCGCGCTGGATGGCCTGGCGCTGGAGGAATGCGCGAATGCGACTGCACCGCAATCAGATCTGGACGCGTCTGCTCGGTACCTTGACCGGTCTGGGTTTCCTGGCGATCGGTGCCTACGCGTTGCTCGGTGGCGGCGCGGAGCTGACCGAGGTCCAGATCGAGCGCGCCCGAGGTTTTGGCTGGGTCGCCTGCATCGGCGGACTCTGGGCCGTCGCCGTGTCGTGGCTGGCCCGCGATCTGAGCGGCATCTGGTGCCGCCCGCCCAGAAAAGGGCTCAAGCCACAGCGCTGAGAACAGACCGGTGCGCCGGACTCGGCGCTTGTTCAGCGGGCACGGAAGCGCTGAACCGCGCGCCGGCCCGGGATCGCCGACTGCGCACCCGGCTGGGTGACCGAGAGGGTCGCGGCGTCGCTGGCCAGCGCCAGGGCATCGCGGAGCGGCAGCCCCTCGGCCAGGGCACAGGCCAGATAGCCGACGAAGGTGTCTCCCGCGCCGACCGTGTCGACGGCGCGCACCCGCTTTGCGCGGATCCGGCCGGACTCGGCGCGTCGATCGGCGCGTCTGTCCAGCCACACAGTCCCCGCCTGACCCAGGGTCACGATCAGGACCTCGGGAGGCAGCGCCCGGACCGCGCCGGCGATCGCGCGGGTCGACATACCGGGCTCGACCGGCTGCCCGCTGAGCATCTGCGCCTCGACCTCGTTGACCACCAACACATCGACCAGACGCGCCAGCGACGGACTCAGTGGCCGGGCCGGGGCCGCGTTGAGGATGGTCGGCACGCCGTGTCGCCGGCCCAGGACGAAGGCCGCGCGCAGCACCGCGTCGCTGGCCTCCATGCTGGCCAGCACCGCGCCGATGTCGGTCGGCCAGCGCGCGCGCAGCGGTGCCAGCGCCCGACCGCTCAGGCGGCTGTTGGCGCCCGGTGCCACGGCGATGAGATTGCGGCCCGCGGCGTCGACCAGGATCAGCGCGGTGCCGGTGGCCTCGCGGCGGTCGAGCTGCACCAGCTCGGTGTCTATGCCCTCTCGCTGCAGGTGACGCAGATACTGCTGTGCCTCGCCATCCGCGCCGAGTCGGCCGAGCAGACGCACATGGGCGCCGGCGCGTCGAGCGGCTATCGCTTGATTGGCCGCCTTGCCACCGAAGTCGCGGTGCAATCGGCCGCCCTCGATGGTCTCGCCGCTGACCGGCAGACGATCCGCGCGGATGCTGATATCGACGTTGGCGCCACCGACGACCAGCACGCCGGGCGGGTGACGGCCGCTGCGGCCGGCAGCGCGTTGGGTCGTGTCGCGAGACCTGGGAGCGGCTTGCCGATGCGCCGTGCTACCGCGGTCGGCTCGCAGCACGTGGTGACTGAACAGCTCGATGGCGCTGGCGCTGTCGACCCGTAGCGCGACATCGATGCGTGGCCTGGACGCGGCTAGCTCAGGGTGCGCGCGGCGGTCGGCGATCGAGGCGCCGAGCGTCTGGCGGCCCTCACACTCGACGTGAACTGGCAGCTCGCTGGTGTCCACCAGGTCGGGCCAGATCGCGGCGGCCAACGCCAGCGGGTCATGCAGGATCAGCTCGCCACGCTCGCGAAGCAGTGCCGCGCTCATCCGGCGAATCGCGTCTGACAAAGGCGCGCGACCCCGTCCGGTCTCACGCCGCAACAGCTCGCGCGTCAGACGCACCTCACGGGTCACGTCCAACGGCACCAGGGTGATCGGTAGTCCCGAGCCCAACACCAGCTCGGCGGCATGCGGATCGGCACGAAAGTTGAACTCCGCGGCGGCGCTGATGTTGCCGCCGACGCCGATCGCGCCACCCATGACGACCAGGCGCTCGATGCCGAGCAGGGTTTGCGCATCCGCCTGCAGGGCGAGCGCGATGTTGGTCAAGGGCCCCAGCGCGACCACGGTCAGATTACCGGCATGTCGGCGCGCGCAGTCGAGCAAGGCGGCCGGCGCGCCGCGGCTGGCAGGCGGTAGCGCCGTGTCATACAGCGGAGCGCCACGCCGATCGCGAAGCGCGGTCAGGCCGCCCAGACCGTCGTCGCCATGGATGTGGGTGGCGGTTACCGACCGACCCCGCAGCGGTCGGGCCGCGCCGCTGACGATCGGCGGCGTGGTTGCCGGCGCCGCCAGCGCGGTCAGCAGGCGGGCATTGTAGGTGACCTGCCGCAGGGGCAGGTTGCCAGCCACCGTGGTGATCAGCTCGACACTCACCCGTGGCGCACGGAAGGCGAGGATCAGGGCCAGCGCGTCGTCGATACCCGGGTCGGTGTCGATTGCGAAGGGGCGGGGGTGGCTTGCATCCATGCTCGAGCATCTCCGGGCGGATGTGCCAGTACCGTGCGTGGATGACGGTGGTGTCGACCGGTTAGCGTTCGGCCGGCCGCCGTGATTGCGCACGACGGCGGGCCATCCGGTGTCTGTCCGTCCGTTCAGCCGGCCGCGTCAGCGGTGCATTCGCTGAGCGCGGCCGGCGTTTCGGTCAGGCGTTGCTCGGGCTGACCGCGCGCGAGCCGCGGCTCAGCTTGCAGCCCACGTACACACCGACCAGCAGCGCCAGACCCACCAGATCGCTGGCCAGTCCCGGATAGAGGAAGCTGACCGCGCCAATGAGCAGCGGGGCGCGTGCGAACCAGTTGATGCGACCGGCGTAGTAGAGCCAACCCTCGAAGGCCGATGCCATCAGCCAGACCGCGATGCAGGCGGTGAACACGTCGTGCACCACGTCCAGCACCGGACCATGCAGGATCAGCGTCGGTGTGAGCACGAACAGGAATGGCAGGATGAAGTTGATGATGCCCATGCGCATCGCCATGAAGCCCGTGTAGAGGGCCGAGGATCCGGCGATCGAGGAGGCTGCCACGGCCGCCAAAGCAACCGGTGGGGTGATGTAGCTGAGCATGCCCCAGTAGAGGATGAACAGATGGCTGGCGACCGGGTCCAGGCCACCGTCGATCATGGCCGGTCCCATGACGATGGCAAGGAAGATGTAGCAGGCACTGACGGTCATGCCCATGCCCAGCACGAAGCTGGTGATGGCGCCGAAGAACAGCAGCAGCACCATGTTGTCACCGGCGTACTGCAACAGCTCGCGCGAGAACGCGCCACCGACCCCGGTATAGGACAGCGAGCCGACGATCATGCCGATACCGACCAGGATACCGACGATGTTGGCGATGTTCTGGGTTGCGTCGACGATCAGCGCCAGCAGGCCCTTGAAGCGAAAGCCGTCGCGCTGGAAGGCGCTGGTCAGCAGCAGCAGGGCGGTCGCGTAGTACGGCGCGTGCGACTCGATACCGACCCAGACCAGCAGATAGACGAGCACGATGAGGCTCAGCAGGAAGTGCCAGCCGCGCCTTAGAGTCGGACCGAGCTTGGGGATCTCGTGCTCGGGCTGTCCCTCGAGCCCATGGCGTGCCGCGTAGTTGTCGGCCTGCAGCAACAGGGCCAGATAGAAGAGCAGGGCAGGCACGATGGCGGCGATCACCACCGTCGAGTAGGGCACGTTCAGGAACTCGGCCATGATGAAGGCCACCGCACCCATCACCGGTGGCATCAGCGCGCCGCCGGTCGATGCGCAGGCCTCCACCGCGCCGGAATAGGTCGGCGGGTAACCGACGCGCTTCATGGTCGGAATGGTGAGCTGACCGGTGGTCACCACGTTGGAGATGACGCTGCCGCTGAGCGAGCCGAAGAAGCCGCTGGAGAGGATCGCTACCTTCGCCGGGCCGCCACGGCTCTTGCCCATCAGCGCGGTTGCGAAGGCCATGAAGAACTCACCGCCGCCGGTGACCACCAGCGCTGAGCCGAAGATCAAGAAGCCGATCAGCAGGCTCGCCACGACGCGCATCGGTACGCCGATGATCGACTCGGTGCCCATCGCGTGTAGCCGCACCACCTCCTCGAAGGGGCTCTGCGGGCCCCACAGGAAGCCGGGCATGCTCTCCGCGAACAGCGGATAGGCGAAGAAGAAGCCGCAGATGAAGAACAACACCCAGCCGCCGACCCGACGCACCGCCTCCAGCGACAGGGCACAGACCACGCCGGCGAGCACGGTCGGAAAGGCCGGGGCCAGCAGATCCCAACCTTCCTGGATGATCTGTTCACCATGCCAGGCCAGGTAGAAGGTCGCGCCCAGGGTGACCGCGAACAGCACCCAGTCGTACCAGGGGACCTTGTTCGCGGCGCCCTTGTGCGCCGGATAGGCGATGTAGACCAGTGACAGGAACAGTCCGGCCAGGATGTAGAAGTAGGCGGTATCGATCAGCAGCTGACCGACGAAGAACTGCAGATTGAATATCTGGTTGATGTGAAACAGGATCCCGGCCGTTCCGAACAACAGCAGGATCCAGTATCCCAGGCCCTCGGTGCGCGACTTGGACGGCTCGCTGCCGTCCTTGGGAAGCTCCTTGGGTTGCTCGCTGCCGACCGCGGTCGGATCGTGCGATGAACTCATGGCGGTGATGCCTCGAACTGACGGTGTTGCAGTGGCGTAAGGGCGACGCCGGCTTCAGGCTCGGGCGTCGCGGTGCGGCTCTCGATTCGTAGCATGGACCTCGACGTGACCGCCGACGACCCGCCGCGCGCATTTCCTGGCCCCATGCAAAAAGTGCCCTCGACAGCGGAACCGTCGAGGGCACTCTCGTGGCCACTCTGGGTCACTCTGGGCCGCTCTGGGCCGCTCGGGTCACGTGACGCAGGTGTTGCGTTGCGTCCCCGTGCCCGCCGGGCGCCGCATCAGTTCAGATGCTCGGCGCGGTACTTCTCCCAGTA
>JAGRHX010000474.1 GCA_020444775.1 Gammaproteobacteria bacterium | reverse complement strand
CCAGGTCGTGCTGGCCAATTTCCAGAACCCCCAAGGCCTGCAGCAGCTCGGTGAGACCGCGTGGGCGGAGACCTTTGCCTCTGGGGTGCCGTTGCTCGGCACGCCCGGCTCCACCAGCCTCGGTCTGCTCGAGAGCGGTGCAATCGAGGAGTCGAACGTCGACCTGACCGCGGAGCTGGTGAAGATGATCACCGCGCAACGCAACTATCAGGCGAACGCTGAGGTGATCAGCACCGCTGACACGATCACCCAGACCATCATCAATATCCGCTGACGCCCGGGGGTCGGACGTCGCTTCGGCCCGCCGCGGGCTGGTCGAGCGGCGTCCCACTGAATCGCGATAGGCCGGTTCGGGCAAGCGGTTCGGGCAGGGGTTCGAGCCGATCGCGCCACGCCGGTCCGCGTCCGGCGCTGGCCATAGGAGCATGACCATGGACCGCATGATCTATCTGGCGATGAGCACGGCTCAACAGCTCATGCTCAGACAGGCCAGCAACAACCACAATCTGGCCAACGTGAACACGCCGGGATTCCGCGCCGACCTGGACGCGTTGATGCAAAAGCCGGTCTACGGGCCGGGCGAGGCCAGCCGGGTCTACGTGCAGAGCGAACGCGCGGGCATCGATCTCGATCCGGGCACGATCATGCAGACCGGCCGTCCGCTGGACGTGGCAATCAACAGCAAGGGCTTTATCGCCGTGCAGGCCCCGGATGGCAGCGAGGCGTATACGCGTGCGGGTGATCTGCGTATCACGCCGACCGGGATCCTGCAGACCGGCGCCGGTCATCCGGTGCTCGGCGAGGGTGGACCGATCGCGGTGCCGCCCTTTGAGCAGATCGAGATCGGCGCGGACGGCACCATCTCGATCATTCCAACCGGACAGGGCAACACCGCGCTGACCGCGGTCGATCGGATCAAGCTGGTGCTGCCGGACCCGACGCAACTGAAGAAGACGCCCGAAGGGCTGCTGCAGCTCGGCGATGGTCAGGTTGCACCGGCTGACGCCTCCGTGCAGCTGGCGGGAGGCGCGTTGGAGACCAGCAACGTCAACTCGGTAGAGGCGCTGGTCACCATGATCGAGCTTGCCCGGCAGTTTGAAACCAATACCAAGCTCATCGGCATCGCCCGCGAGAACGACGCGGCATCGACGCGTTTGCTCGAAATCAGCTGATGATCAATCGGAGATAGCACATGAGAGCGCTTTGGGTCGCAAAGACCGGATTGGACGCACAGCAGACCCGCCTCGCGGTGGTGTCGAACAACCTTGCCAACGTCAACACCGCGGGCTTCAAACGTGACCGCGCGGTGTTCGCTGACCTGCTCTATCAGGAGGTGCGTGCCCCTGGTGCGCAGACCTCGGAGAACACCCAGCTACCCAGTGGCCTGTCGATCGGCACCGGCGTACGCACCCTCGCGACCGAGAAGCAGTTCACGCAGGGCAACCTGCAACAGACCGAAGGACAGCTCGATGTCGCCATCCAGGGCCAGGGATTCTTCGAGATCCTGATGCCCGACGGCACCACCGCCTACACCCGCGACGGTGCCTTCCAGATCGACTCCAACGGCCAGGTCGTGACCGCGACCGGTTACCAGCTGCAGCCGGGTCTCACCGTGCCGGTCGACACCCAGCAGCTGACCATCGGCGTGGACGGTACGGTGAGCGTCACGCTTGCAGGCAATCCGGCGCCGACCAACATCGGCAACATCCAGCTGGTGGACTTCGTCAACCCCGCGGGTCTGCAGGCACGCGGCGGCAATCTGTACGTGGAGACGGCCGCCAGTGGACCGCCGACGGCGAACGTGCCGGGAACCGGCGGCGTCGGCACGCTGGTGCAGGGTGCCCTGGAGACCTCGAACGTCAACGTGGTCGAGGAGCTGGTCAACATGATCGAGACCCAGCGCGCCTACGAGATCAACTCCAAGGCCATCGCCACCGCGGACGCCATGCTGCAGTTCGTCAACAACAACCTGTGATGAACCGCCGCACAAACCCGGCTCGTGCAGGCTTTGTGCGAATAAATATCGAGACGATAACAATATTCGTCATGGCGACATGATGTCGCCTGGAGGCTCAAATTCAATGTGGACCAGCCCCATCCCTCGGATCGGCTCGGTGATGCTCGCGCTGCTGTGCCTGCTCCTGTCCGGCTGTCAATCGCAGCACCTGGAGCGGCGTGCCCCGACCCATCCGGTGATGCCAGAGGTGCCGGCGCCGCGGCCGGTGCACGGTTCGATCTTTGCCGGTACCCAGCGTCTGGCCTTGTTCGAGGACCTCAGCGCACGTCAGGTCGGCGACACGCTCACCATCGTTCTTCAGGAGAAGACCGACGCGAAGAAGAGCGCGAGCACCGACGCCAAGCGTTCCACCGCGGTCGATCAGAAGACCCCAACGCTGCTCGGCCGTGTCATCAAGGCCGTCGGTGACGGCTCCGGAACATCGAGCTCGATCGATGGGTCGTCCACCTTCACCAGCGATGGCTCCGCCAACCAGAGCAACAGCCTGAGCGGCGACATCAGCGTGATCGTCACGCACGTCTACGCAAACGGCAACATGCGCGTGGAGGGCGAGAAGTTCCTGACGCTGAACAACGGCGAGGAGGTGGTGCGGATTTCCGGCGTGGTTCGTCCTGTAGACGTCTCGCCCGACAACAAGGTGCTGTCGACCAAGATAGCCAACGCCGAGATCGTCTACACCGGAGGCAAGGGACCGACGCACGATGTGAACTGGGTCGGCATGCTGGCGAAGTTCTTCTTCACCGCCATCACCTTCCTGTAGGCCAACGCACAGGTACCAGACCATGATCTACGCGCATGCTAAGTCCGCCGCGCGCCAGGCGCGCCCCGCCTGGCCGCCCCTGAGCGACGGTGACGGCGCGGCCCGGGCCCCGCGCTTGTGGGCCCTGCTATTGGCCGCGCTGCTCGGCGCGGTGCTACAGGCGCCGACCGTTCGGGCCGAGCGGGTCAAGGACCTCAGCGCCCTGTCCGGGGTACGTTCCAACCAGCTGCTCGGCTACGGCCTGGTCGTCGGCCTGACCGGCACCGGTGACAAGTCCAGCCAGGCGCCGTTCACGGCGCAGTCCCTGCGCAGCATGCTGGCTCGATACGGTGTCAGCATCCCGCCGGAGGTGAAGATCGACCCGAAGAACGTCGCCGCGGTCTCGGTGCAGGCCGAGCTGCCAGCCTTCGCCAAGCCCGGTCAGCGTATCGACGTCACGGTGTCCTCGCTCGGCAACGCCAAGAGTCTGCGCGGCGGATCGTTGCTGATGACCACCCTGCGCGGCGCCGACGGCCAGGTCTACGCGGTGGCTCAGGGGGAGCTGGTGGTTGGCGGGCTGGGCGTGGAGGGCAAGGACGGCTCGAAGATCACGATCAATGTGCCGAGCGTCGGGCGGATCCCGAACGGCGCCAGCGTCGAGCGCACCGTGGATTCGCCGTTCAACGATGGTGACCATCTGGTCCTGAATCTGCATCAACCGGACTTCACCACGGCCAAACGTCTCGAGGACGCCATCAACAACGAGCTCGGTGCCGGCACCGCGGCCGCCGTCGATGCGGCCTCGGTCAAGGTCCGGGCGCCGAAGGCGGCTCACTCGCGCGTCAGTTTCGTCTCCTTCCTGGAGAACCTGCAGGTCGAGCCGGGTGAGGGTGCGGCCAAGATCATCGTCAATTCGCGAACCGGCACCGTGGTCATTGGTTCTCACGTGCGGGTCACGCCCGCGGCGATCACACACGGCAA
>JAGRHX010000473.1 GCA_020444775.1 Gammaproteobacteria bacterium | reverse complement strand
GGCTGGCTGCTGGCGCAGATGGACCTCGCCGGTGGCGCGCACGCCTTGCAGGTTGCCGGCGGGCGGGTCGCGACCGTGGGCATCGAGGCGATGAGCTTTCATCGACCGGTGTATGTCGGCGATCTGGTCAGCTGTTACTGCAGCACGCGGCGCATCGGCAGGAGCTCGATCACGGTCCACGTCCAGACCTGGGTGGAGCGCAGCGACGCGTCGGGTCGTCAGACCATCAAGGTTACCGAGGGGCTGTTCACCTTCGTTGCGCTGGACGAGCAGGGCGCCAAGCGGGTGATCGAACCGGTCGCGTGTTGATGGCCCGATGCTGAGCAGCCGGCGCGGGCGCATGATGGGCCGTGGCGCGGCGGGGTGACATCGGCGTGCGCTTGCCGACGCCGGACGGTCGAGGCTGGAGTTCTGGCTGGAGTTGTGAATGTCTACTGTGCTTTGGCAACCATCGGCGGCACGTATCGCGGACGCCAACATGACCGCCTTCGGGCACTACGTGCAGGCCCGCTTTGGTCTGCAGCTGCCGGACTATGCGGCGCTGCACGCCTTCAGCATCGAGCAACGCGAGCGCTTTTGGACCTCGCTATGGGACTTTGCGCAGATCGTCGCGCGGGACAAGGGTGAGCAGGTGCTGGTCGATGGCGACCGTATGCCCGGTGCTCACTGGTTTCCGCAGGCACGGCTGAATTTCGCCGAGAACCTGCTCGCCGGCCGACAGCGTGTCTGGGGCGAGCGCGGCAACCTCGATCCCGAACGGCCGGTGATACTCTTCCAGGGCGAGGACAAGGTCCGCACCGAGCTCAGCTTCCGGCAGCTGCACGAGCAGGTCTCGGTGCTGGCGCAAGCGATGCGCGCCGCCGGTCTGCGGCCCGGCGACCGGGTCGCCGCCTATTTGCCGAACATGCCCGAGACGATCATCGGCATGCTTGCGGCCACCAGTCTGGGCGCGATCTGGAGCTCCTGCTCGCCCGATTTCGGCGCGCGTGGGGTGCTCGATCGGTTTGGTCAGATCGAGCCCAGGCTGTTGTTGTGCGTGGACGGCTACTACTACGCCGGCAAGACCCACGACACCCTCGACAAGACCCGCGAGATCATCGCCGCGCTGCCGAGCGTGGAGCAGGTGGTGCTGGTGCCCTATGTGGATCCGCAGGCGGTCGAGCAGAACGCACGAGCGCTGTCGGACAAGGCGGTGAGCCTCGCGGCTTTCGTCGCCGATTACGCGCCACGTGACATCGAGTTCGAGCAGCTGCCCTTCGAGCATCCGCTCTATATCCTGTATTCCTCCGGCACCACCGGTGTGCCCAAATGCATCGTGCATGGCGCCGGCGGGACCTTGCTGCAGCACATGAAGGAGCATCTGCTGCATACCGATATCAAGCCGGGCGACCGACTGTTCTACTTCACCACCACCGGCTGGATGATGTGGAACTGGCTGGTATCGGGGCTTGCCAGCGGCGCGACGCTGGTGCTGTTCGACGGCTCGCCGTTTCATCCCGATGCATCGGTGCTGTTCGACCTCGCCGATCGGGTCGGCATCGATGTTTTCGGTACCTCGGCCAAGTACATCGACGCGGTGAAGAAATCCGGTCTGGTGCCACGTGAAAGCAACCGGCTGGACGAGCTGCGGGCGATCCTCTCGACCGGATCACCGCTGGTGCCGGAGAGCTTCGATTTCGTCTACGACTCGATCAAGACCGACGTCTGCCTGTCCTCGGTGTCGGGCGGCACCGACATCGTCTCCT
>JAGRHX010000472.1 GCA_020444775.1 Gammaproteobacteria bacterium | reverse complement strand
GCAGCGAGCCCATGCCGACCGCCGAGCGGGCGTGCTTGCCACGCTCGCCAAAGACCTCGACGAACAGATCCGAACAGCCGTTGATGACCTTCGGATGCTCCTTGAAGTCCGGCGCGGCGTTGACCATGCCGAGCACCTTGACGATGCGCGTGACGCGGTCGAGATTGCCCAGCTCCGACTTGAGCACCGAGATCAGGGTGAGCCCCACCTTGCGGGCGTCCTGATAGGCCTGATCGGTGCTGACGTCGGCGCCCACCTTGCCGGTCGAGGGGCCCGGTCCCTTGCCGGCGAGGAACAACAGGTTGCCGGTGCGCACGGCGTGCACGTAGTTCCCGGCCGGCGTCGGCAGTGGCGGCAGCTCGATGCCCAGGCCCTGCAGTTTCTGTTCAATGCTCATGGTTTCTCCCTTGAGGGTCGTGACGACGCGTGCGTGTCCGCGTCGGGTCAGCTGGCGATCGTGACGGGGGCAGGGTATTCAGACGGTGCCGATACCATTCGCCGGCGAGCCGACCGCACCGGGCAGATGCAGCGGTGGCGCGCTGAGGAAGAATCGATAACGCTGATTCGCTTCCAGCCACTTCGCGATCTCGCTGAAGTACCACATCTCACCGAGGTGTATACCCAGCTTGAACAGGCACAGCTCGTGGATCGGCAGGGCCGGCCCGCGGCTAACGCCCGGCTTGCGACTGGGGTGCTCGAACTCGACTGCTCGGTTGTCACAGGTCAGCGCAACCACGCCGCTGTCGTCGATCCATTGGAGCAAACGGTCGTCCCAGCCGTCGAAGGCCGAGCAATGGGTCCTGGGCAGATCGTGGGTGACGTTCTCGCCCATCGACAGCAGCAGATCGGCATAGCCGGTATAGATGCACAGTACGTCACCCTGTTCCACCTCGACACCATCGGATTCGAGGATCCGCATCAGGTCCTCATAGCCGACCGCATGACTGCGCTCGCCATAGTGGCGCTTGAGGTTCACCAGCACGCCGCGGGCCTGAAAGCCGTGCCGCGCCATGTGCTCTATCCCGCAGTTCCAGGCGCCGACCTCACCCCAACGCGCCTCGCCCTGCTCGTTCAGCACCGAATGGCCGTTGTACTGGATGGGCTCGTCGACACCATCGCCGTTGGCATCGAACAACGCGCCCATATGACCGAAGGCGTCCCACTGGCTGGAGTGTTGGCTCCACAGCGTCACTGCCTCATCACTGCCAACCCCGGTGTTACCGGGATCGACCTTGTCCATCGGCAGATTGAAGGCCACGTGACCCTCTCGCACGATGCCCTGGAATCTAGGTGGATGACGCCGCGGGTTGGTCGCGTTGGTGGCCGGCACGTTCAGAGGCAGGCTCAGACAGAAGCGTTTACCCACCTTGATCTCTCGCGCTGCCTTGAGCGTGTTCTCGTCGGTCAGCCAGTTCAGGCGTCCGAGCTGATCCTCGGGCCCGAAATCACCCCAGTTCGAGCCCGGCGGCCGGTGCTTCCACTTGTTCATCAGCGATCTCCTCGGTTCGTGCCGATCGTCATGGTGAGTCGAATCATCCAGCATCATGCGCATGCCGCGACGGGCATGACACCAGGTCAGCCGTGCAACGGCTGTCCCAAGGCCTTGAGGGCCGCCTCCTGCACGGCCTCACCCAGGGTCGGATGAGCGTGCACGGTGTGCGCGAGATCCTCCAGACAGGCGCCCATCTCCAGCGCCAGGGCGAATCCACCGGCCAGCTCGGAAACGCCCGTGCCGACCGCGGACAGGCCCAGTAGCAGGTGATTGTCGGCGCGTGCCAGCACCTCCACGAAACCGCTGCCGCGCGCCATGGTCAGTGCTCGACCATTGGCCTTGAAGGGGAAGCGCGCGGTCTTGACGCCGTGAGGCGCGATCCGCGCGGCGTCCGCCGAAGCCGCCAGTCGTTCCGGGCTCCAGCCGGCGCTCACCACCTCCGGATCGGTGAAACACACGGCCGGTATGCAGACCTTGTCGAACGATGCCGGTTGGCCGGCGACATGCGCGGCGACCACCTCGCCCTGGGCCATGGCACGATGGGCGAGCATCGGTTCGCCGGTCAGGTCACCGATGGCGTAGACGTTACGCATCGAGGTGCGACAGACCTCGTCGACGCGTACGAAGGGACCATCGTGGTCCAGCGCCAGCTCGTCCAGCCCCAGGTCGTCGCTGGCAGGCCGCCTGCCGACGGCCACCAGCACGCGGTCGAAATCGAGCGTCATGCTCGACTGGTCGGCCAGCTCCACCTGCAGGGCCTGATCGCGCTGTTGCCCGGGCCCCGTGCCCTGGACCCGGGCGTTGCACAGCAGCTCGATACCGAGCGCACGCAGACCCGCGCCGACCACGCGCGCATGTTCAGTGTCGTACTGCGTGAGTGGACGCTCGGCGGCCTCGACCACGGTCACCTCGCTGCCCAGCTTGGCGAACGCGCAGGCCAGCTCCAGACCGATATAGCCCGCACCGACCACGACCAGCTTCTGGGGAAGCTCGGTGAGCGCGAGCAGCTCGGTGGAGGACAGGACCGTTTCACTGAAGGGCAGTTCGGCCAGCGGCACGCTCCGCGAGCCGGTGGCCAGCAGCAGATGCTCGCAATGGACGCGAATCGGCTCGGCGTCGTCGTCCGGGCCGTTGTCGGCAAGGGGCCGGACCTCGCAGCGCTTGCCGTCCAACAGCCGCGCGTGACCGTGCATGACCCTCGCGCCGGCACGCTCGAGCAGGGCCTTCACACCCTTGCCGAGGGTACCCACGATGCCATCCTTCCAGGCCATGGTCTGGGCCAGCTCGAGCCGCGGTGGATCGAGCTGGATGCCCATGCTCGGTCGCGCCGCGAGCTCGCGAGCGCGCATCATCTCATCGGCGGCGTGAATGATGGCCTTGGACGGGATGCAGCCGACGTTCAGGCA
>JAGRHX010000471.1 GCA_020444775.1 Gammaproteobacteria bacterium | reverse complement strand
TCGACGCCGAGATCGCCACGCGCCACCATCACCGCATCGGACAGTGCGACGATGGACTTCAGGTGCTCCATTGCCGCGGGCTTCTCGAACTTGGTGATGATCATGGCCCGGTCGCCGACGATGTCGCGCAGCTCGACCAGGTCGTCCGGTCTCTGCACGAACGAGGGCGCGACCCAATCGACGCCGGCATCCAGTCCGAAGCTCAAGCCCTCCTTGTCCTTGTCCGTCAGGGCCGGGATGGGCAGGATCACGTCCGGGACGTTGACACCCTTGTTGTTCGATACCACGCCGCCGGCAACCACCTCCGTTTGCGCGAAATCAGCGCCGCAATCGACCACGCGCAGGCTGATCTTGCCGTCGTCGATGAGCAGCTGGGAGCCGGGACGCAGTACCTGGAAGACCTCCGGGTGTGGCAGGCTGGCACGCTGCTGGTCACCCGGCGACTCGCTCAAGTCCAGCCTGAAGCTGTCACCCTCGCGCAGCGTCACGCGATCCGCGTTGAATCGACCCACCCGTAGCTTCGGGCCCTGCATGTCGAGCAGGATCGCGATCGGTCGCGCCACCGAGCTCTCCAGCTCGCGGATGATCTGGATGCGTCGGGCGTGGTCGGCCAGCGTGCCGTGACTCAGGTTCAGCCTGAACACGTCCGCACCGGCCAGGAACAGGGCGCGGATGACCTCCGGCGTGGAGCTGGACGGTCCCAGGGTTGCAATGATCTTTGCCTTGCGCAGCCGGCGCATGGAGCGTGCTCCTCGAATAGGCCCGACGAATGGTCTCGACAATGCAGCTCGATTCAGCTCGATGCTCGGTCTGAACGCGTGCCGCTCGAGCCGTACACGTGCTGTAGTCGGCAGTATATCGGAGATGCGTTGTGCGGTAGCCTTCGGAGTCGATTGGTTGCCGGCGTCCAGGGGGAGCGGGCGTGGCGACTTATCGGTGCATCGCGGTGCGGCGAGGGATCCGGGCTGCGTCCGCCCGACGGTGCTGCCGACGGTGCTCAGGCGCGGCGCGGACTCGTGTCTTGCTGGCGTCTTGCTGGCGGCTCCTTGCTGGCGGTTCAGGGGGCGATCAACTTCGGGCTTATGGGGTTCATCGAATGGACATACAGGGCGAGTTTCGCATTCAGGCGCCACGCGAGGCGGTCTGGACTGCGCTCAACGACCCGGAGATGCTGAAGCGCTGCATCCCCGGCTGCGAGAGCATCGAAAAGCAATCGGATACCGAGTTCGTGGCGAAGATGCGCGCCAGGATTGGTCCGGTCAAGGCCGGCTTCACCAGCGAGATCAAGCTCATCAATCTCAATCCACCGAGCAGCTATACGCTGGTCGGCGAGGGCAAGGGCGGCGCGGCAGGGTTCGGCAAGGGCAGCGCCGACGTCGAGCTCAGCGAGGAGGGCGATGAGACGGTGCTGCGCTACAACGCGAGCCTGCAGGTGGGCGGCAAGCTGGCGCAGATCGGATCCCGTCTGGTGGGTGGCACCGCGCGCAAGATCGCCGACGACTTCTTCAGCAACTTCAGCGAGCAGATGAATCCGCCGCAGGCCGACACCGGCGCGCCGGCTTGACGCTCGAAGTCGTGCTGCCTATCGTCGCTCGGCGTTGCCAGCACCGCTGGTGGCACCGCGCGGGTCGACCAGGCAAGCGATGCTCGTGAGCACGTCCATCGGCCGCGGCGCCGCCCGGCCAGGCGCCAGCGAGCAGCCTGCGGACCGAGACCAGACTCGAGATCAAATTGGGGGGAGACAGCATGACCGTTCGGGTCAGCATGACGGTAAACGGCGAGCCACGCTCGGCCGAGGTGGAGGAGCGGACGTTGCTGGTCACCTTCCTGCGCGAGCATCTGCGCTTGACCGGCACGCATGTCGGCTGTGACACCAGCCAGTGCGGGGCTTGCGTGGTGCACGTCAACGGTGAGTCCGTGAAGAGCTGCACCATGCTCGCGGTCCAGGCCGAAGGGGCCGAGGTCGTGAGCATCGAGGGCGTCGCGCGCGGCGAGACGCTGCATCCCATGCAGGCGGCGTTCAGGGAGAACCATGGCCTGCAGTGTGGTTTCTGCACACCGGGGATGGTGATGAGCGCGCTGGATCTGGTGCAGAAGAATCCAGACCCCACGGATCAGGAGGTTCGCGAGTGGCTGGAAGGCAATCTCTGCCGCTGCACCGG